>JBEKPQ010000152.1:0-7742 GCA_049520575.1 Thermodesulfobacteriota bacterium
ATCGTTCGATTGAACTAATTCTCCAATTTTATTCATAGGTTTTCTCCCGTCATCATCTCGTGCCCCGGACTTTCCGTCCCAAGGGACGAGATACCAAGATAACTACTCCACTTTTACCTTTATTTCCTTCTTTTTGGCCTCTTCGGTCTTGGGCAGTCTGATTTCCAAGACCCCGTCTTTGAATTTTGATTTAACCTTGTCGAGTTGCACTTCAGCGGGAAGACTGAATGTCCGGCTAAAAGAACCATACGAGCTTTCCCATTTGTAGTAATTTTTCTTTTTGATCTCTTCTTCCTTTTTCTTTTCTCCGGCAATCATGATGGTGTTATCGGTCAGGGTAATATCAATATCTTCTTTCTTGATCCCTGGCAGTTCAGCCTTGACCACTACGTCACCGCCATCCTCGAAAATGTCTACAGAAGGGACTAATTCTTCCTGTTGGGGAAATATTAAACGTGAAGGCTTGAGAAAAGGAAATGGTCTCATTAGGTAATGATCAACCCATTCCTCCATATCTCCCCAGGATGGGACCGTTTTTGGAATTCCTCGCTTAACAATTTCTTTAACTTCTTTGGTTGCCATAGGACACCTCCATATATGTGCATTTTGTTTCAATTGTCTTCTCCTGCTTTAATCGTTTCTACGGTTTTCATGATGTTTGTAAAAAGGTAACTCAAGAAGCATACCAATATCTTATCTTAGAAAAAAAATAATAAGATCCCTAATAATTAAAATTAGTTATATATAAATAGAGGGAGACGGTTAAAACAAAGGGAAGGGCTGTTTTTCTCTTTCGGCAAGAAAAGATATTATTAAAAGAGATAACGTCTTGTTGGATAATACGGAAAGCCGGCAAAAAACAGTTTCTGATTGTTCTTAAGTTAAAGAGAACTTTTTTAAAAAGGCATATAATCGGGGGCGTGAGAGGCCGGATATCCGGCAGGCTTCTTTAATATTGTGATTGGTCATCTCTATTAAATTCTTAAGATATTGCTTTTCCGCTTCGGCAACTGCGGTTTCTCTGAAATCTTTAAGTGTCCCCAGGGATAAAGGCTTTGATAGGATTTCCTTTTTGATAGGAAGAGTATAAGGCAAGGAAAATACAGGATCAAGAAGAAAAATAGGGCCAAAGGCAAGGGGACAGAATCTGGGAATCCGAGGAGTCTAATCTGAAGTTAGATGGGTTTTGGGTTTATGGTGTTGGGGGTCTCTGATTGGCTTGCGGATAGGAGAATGCTCAACGAGGCTATTTAAGGGTCTTTAGGCAGGACGGGATTCATTTCCTGGGTCAATCCAATATATGTTCGTCATAAATCGATTCTAAACGATATTTATGCTGGGCCTCTTGATTGGCTAAATAGGAAAATAATTTTTTCTGGGTGGAATCTTGCGCTTTAATTTCCCAGGCCTGGTAGAATTTTAAGGATTTTTCCTCATTTTTCATGGCCAGGATCATCACCTCTTGATATTTCATTTCCTTGTGGAATTTTAAATCCACTAGGTAGTCACTGATTTTCAGGTCCAGTATGGACTGGGAGCTCTCCGGTAGATTTGACGGATCCGGTAATTCTTTTAATAGTTTTTGATGGTTTGCTTCCTCTTCTGCCAGCTCTAAAAAAAGAGATGATATCCCCGGGTAGTTAGACAAAGAAGCGGCGGACCGATAAAAAGTTTGGGCATCTTTTTCTTTATCAATAGCAAATCGGATAATTTCCTGTAGATTGGAAAAAGACATTGCTATTCCTCCTTATTTCCCTGGGGTTTATTTATTACTCAAAATATTTATAAAATAAATGTACTGTTCGTCTTTGATGTTGTCAAGGAATAAAAAAGGCCCTTTTATTGATTACCGTTTGAACTCTTCTGATTTTTTCAAAAGGAAATTTGCTGACTTTAAGAAGTAGTTGATGGTTGACCCCGATTAAAGGAGGGCTTATATTACACATTAGAATTCCTTGGTTTGTACAGGAGGAGACAATGGTGAAATATCTGTTATACGTCTTGAGATGGGTTGTTCTCGCCATACCGGGAGCGTTGTTTTTTAACAAAGCGAAAGAGTTGCTGAGTATTGATAATGTTTATATGGTTATGGTAATTAGCCAAGGCGTGATGGGTGCTATGGTCTATTTTATCGACAGGCTGATTTTTACATCTGGCGCAATACCAATACCATGGGAAATAAAACCCCGCGGCGTTTGTGTTGACTGCGGACGTGTGGGGAAATGCTACAGAGTGGCTGGAGAGAGATGCTGTGAGGTACGTGATAAGGCAATCGAAGAAGGATTTATATGCGAAAACTGCGCTGTAAAAAAGATACAGCACATAAATGATTAATCGAAGACATTGTTTGCCTCCTTTTGCACACATCACCTATATTTTCATGGCCCGGGACTGAAGGATTAAGAAGGGATGAAGGAAGGATAGAATGAAGGGATCTTTAGGTAGATGTTAAATAGGTGGACAGCCAGGGTTACTCTGACCTTCTGGTAGGGAGACTTTATGAATGGTCTTATTGAGGATAGGAATCCTCTGGATCAAAAAAGAGTTAAACACCTTGCCGCCGGCCTGGAAAACCCTGAAGGTGAACCTGGGCCAGTGACATGTTCTCCGATCCAGAGGGTTTAATAGGGGTTAAATTTTGCATTGGAAAACTTTTTCTAGGAGCAAAACGACAGGCTTGTCGTTTTCAGTTTTTCTCTATTCCATTTTGGCATTAATTTTTGAATCAGCCTTACCTGATAAAGAAAACTGATCTTCTGTTGGAAAGATTATTCCATCAAGTCCCTGAGGCTTTAGCTAAAAAATAAAACCCCAGGGACCTGCTTGATGGATTTAAAAGGTTATTTTTCTTGTTTCTGTTCCTGTTTTATTTTATTAGACTCCATATATTGGAGTATGTCGTCTTTGGAATATCTAACTGAGCGCCCTACTTTAATATAAGGTAGACCTCGCCTATACAATCGATCGTTTCTTAGAGTTGAGACTGCCCTAATTAGTTGGGCAACTTCAACCTCTTTTAAAAAATCGGTCTGGACCAAGTTTTTTACCTCCTTTCTCTAAAATTTTTCTTTGTTTTTAACGCTAATCTTAACGATAATATAATCGCACACAAACATAAAGTCAAGTAATTTATTGATATTTTTAAAGAAATTGTTTTGGGAATCAAATAGATAATAATGGAGATCGTTAACTTTTGAGCACCTGGAGCGCAAAAGACAAAAGAAAGTTATGGGGAGCAAATTTTCTAATTAAATTCTTTTATGAATATAATGATCGGAAAAAGAGGGAGGTGACGGATATTGCTAATATGGCCATTGCCATCGATAAAATGCAGACTTTTTATATGGCACATTCTCATAATGTTAAGCCAGGAGTTAAAAATCCGGATTTAAAAAAAATTAAAACTTTCATAAGAAATTTGAAAAAAGATTTTCAATATGAATATAAATTAGAGATTGATGAAATTAGTGGTTGGTTTTCATCAGATGATGCTAAAAAATGTTTTGAAAGAATCTATCGTTCTAACGAATTTGACCCTAATAATGAGCCGAATGACCGCTTGCTGGCTTTTCAATTGGCCGATGGGCTTTTAGAGGAAAACAAGATAAAGGAACGGGCGGTATTGGAGTTTCTTTTTTTCAGGATGAAGAAGGTTGACATGTTAGGCCATGAAGAATCTAAAAAAATCCAAGGGGAATTTACAGAAACACTTGAGGGGGATGGGTATAAAAAAATAATTGAAAGTTTTTCCGATGAGGACATAGAGGAATGTTTCAAATATTTAGGGACTGAAGATGGTATAGTCGACTATTTTAACTATCAGAAATATCATGGGTATCCGCTAATTTCCGGACAGCTTTACGAAGCATGGGTGAACAGCGCCATTGAAATTCTTGATAAAATAATTGATAAAATAAAAAATATATTAAAGGATCGTGATAACTATTCGAAAATAGGTAAATATTTTCCAGCCCTCTTTGACGTGGACACCCCGCTCATCTTTGAACAAAAATTGCAATTCTATAACGATAATAATTTTCATAAAACGATAACTTACTCGAATAATAAGCTGTCATCTTTGATTCTTGAAATATTTTCAGATCTTGATATCGAACTTTTTGGTGTTTGTGAGAATAAAAGTTGTAATAAGCCGGAAAAGGATCCTGATTCTAAAGAATCTATCATGTACCGGAAGCCGGAAGAGAATCCTGATCGTAAAGTATTTATCAAGTATCCAAGGCCGGAAAAAGAATTCTGTAGTAATAAATGTGCTGCCTGTCATGGAACATCGGAGAAAAGAAAACGGGAAAGACAAAAAATGACCCATTAAGGGCGCAAAAGATGTCCAAATTTTTTAAGAGGCTATCAAAGGAAGGGGGGAAAACTACTAAATAAGTTTAAGAAGGGATTTTCAATGATTTTTATGATTGTTGTTGGGGATAGTGTTGGGGAAATGTATTGAGAATTTATTTAGTGGCGGGCGATGCGGGACTTGAACCCACGGCCTTTGGTTCCGGAGACCAACGCTCTATCCACCTGAGCTAATCGCCCATAACTTGATATTTGCTGAGAGCCAATTTTAAAGAAGTCCGGGGGAACAGGACGTTTAGGGGAAACAATTCATTTAAGACGAAAATAAGATTCCAGGGTTTTAACTTCAACGCCTTTCAGTCGAATCCTCCTAAGCTCGTCGCAGGCCCTTGACCCCTTGAGTCCTAAGATTAATGTTCATACCTCGAAGGCGCTCCTCAAAGGCATATACCATTAACATGTGTTGAAAAATATATCAGATTGACGGATAAAAGACAAATGGAAAAAGAGGATCTCTCCCAGCTTAAGATTTCCAGAAACGGATCGGCGTTTGCCCTATCAGTCAGACCACGGAAAAAGGACGGATCATTCTAATCGTAGTGGTTCTTTGCCTGATTTTTATCGGTATTCTCTAACGGGGATTTTTTGACTGCCCCGATATTAAGATTTGAAAAGGTTTTTTATTTCAACCACAGGAAGGGAATCAGCGGCAGGTTGATTCATTTCTTTTCCCTTCTCAGAAGGTGATCCTCCCGATTTCCGAAATCACAAAAAGGCCGCAGAAAACACGAAGGACACTTGGGGGCACGGGCCGTACAAAGCATACGACCGTGTTCAATCATCTGGTGCGAAAAAACAATCCAATGCTTCTTGGGGATCAAAGGCATCAAGGCGAACTCGATCTTGACCGGGTCTATTTCTTGAGTCAGGCCCAGTCGCTGGGAGATTCGTCCCACGTGGGTATCGACGACAATCCCGGGAATGCCGAAGGCATTGCCCAGGACTACATTGGCGGTTTTGCGGCCGATCCCCGGCAAGGCTACCAGTTCCTCCATGGTCTGGGGTACTTTCCCTTGATATTGGTTAATCAATTCCTGGCAGCATTGTTGAATATTTTTGGCCTTGTTATGAAAGAACCCCGTAGGCCTGATATCTTCCTCCAGATCCATTAGAGGGGCCCGGGCATAATCTTCGGCGGTCTTATATTTTTTAAAAATGGTCTTGGTCACTTCGTTAACCCGTTTATCCGTACACTGGGCCGAAAGGATGGTGGCGATCAAGAGCTCCAAGGGATTTTTAAAATGGAGGGAACATCGGGCTTGGGGATAAACTTGAGTCAAACCTTTAACTATTTCAAAAGCCTTTTCATCTAGGGTCAAAACCTTCCCTGTTTTCGTTTTTTCCATTTGGTATTTTCTCATAGGCTGCAATTAATGTAATTCCCACATTAGCACAAAACCCTCCTCGAAGCTTACTATTTTTATCACTCTTGGAAGAAAGAAGTTTCAAGTTGTATTGAACCATGTTTCATTTTTTCAGATCCTCACCGGTCGCCAGATTCCCTGATTCAACCAGAGGCGGGAGAAGGGTTCTCCCGCAGGGATCACCTTCCTCGCTAAACCGTCGGGATCGATTTCAATCGGTTTCCCATAATAAAGGTCCCAGGGTTCCACAATGACGGCCCCTTCATCCAGTTTTATGTGAATCGGCTGGAGCGGGTCTCCCCAGGATCGGGATCGAGTCGCCTTGCTGAGACTGTCCATTGTTCCAAACTTCAACAGCTCGTGAAGGGTGACCAGGGTCGGGGGACTAAGGGGTATCTCCCCATGCAAATTTCTTTGAAGGCCCTCCCCCGGGCTGACCCAGAGCCCATGAACGGTTTCCCGATCATCCGGAATACATTCCTGGTCTTCCGGCATAAAGGCAACAAAGAAACGGGTATCAAATCGTTTGGGCATGACCTCCGGAGTAATCCAATGGGACCAGCGGAAAAGATTTGAAAAGGAAAGCATCCAGTCTTCGTCTAATATCCTCCTGCGAAACCATCCTTCATCGAGCTCTTCAGTGGAAGGGCGCTCATTGATTCTTCTAAAAGAACCATTCCCATGGTTCTTTTTTTGTGCCAGAAAAACCCCGGCTTCTTCAAAAGTCTCCCGTATAGCCGCTACCCCATAGGCGATGATTCCTTCGATATCCAGCCCAGAGTCAAAGGTTTTCAGGAGGTCTTCTGGCGGCAAATCAATATGCTGCTGCCAGAAGGCCACATCCCACTCCTCCGGATTCAGAGCACCCCCGGGGAAGACATAACTTCCCGGGAAAAACCCGCTCTTCGTGCTCCGTCTAAGCAGGTAGACTTGGAGTTCCCGTTCCTGCTCCCGGACAAGAACCACTGTTGAAGCCGGTCTTACCGGGACAGGGAATTTTTCTTTTATATCCACGACCATCAACATACTCCAACCGTTTGAAAATCACAAGAACGTCGAAGGGGGACAGAATTGCTTTGACAGAACAGAATAACCCTCACTATACTTCTTTGAGAATTTGCTTAGGAAAGGCCGGAGATCTATTTAGGAGTATGATCAGAAATGACTCCTCATGCTCCTGATGGCTGGTTTAATTTTTTAAAGGAAAATCAGAAATGAATTTAGCTGACTTTTTAACCGATACGGCCGACCGCATCCCGGATCATCCGGCCATCCGATTTGAAAAAAGCATCGTCACTTACGGAGAAATGAATCGTGATGTAAATCGATTGGCCAGAGGACTAGCCCGATTAGGCATTAAGGCCGGTGACTTCTGCGTGTTAATGTTGCCTAGTTCTCTGAATTGGGCCCTGGTTTATTATGCCCTGGCCAAACTGGGGGCCGTGGTTGTACCGGTCAATTTCCTCTTTCGCCAAAGGGAACTGGAATATATATTCACTGATTCCGGCGCACGGGCCTTCATCGGCCACAGCGACTATTTGCCTGAGGCCTTATCGGCCATGACCTCCTGTCCTCAAATCGGCCTGCGTATCGCCTATGGCCGGGATCTGCCTCCCGGATTTTTTCCCTTAACCGATTTGTTCGACCAAGAAGTCGATATGGAAACCCACCCGACCGATGGCCAAGATCCCTTGGCCGTGATCTATACCAGCGGCACAACCGGGAAACCTAAAGGGGCGGTGCTGACCCATCAAGGTCTCATGGTGGATGCCCGGGCCGTGGCCCAAGTGCGCCAATACCAAGAGGAAGATGTAGTTTTGAGTGTGCTACCCCTATTTCATATTTACGGCCAGACCCATGCCTTAAACATATCCGTTCTCCTCGGATTGACCATCAGGATGTGGTCCGCCTTCGATGCCGATGAGGTTAGCAAGGCCATTGAAGCAGACAAAAACACTATCCTATATGCTGTGCCCACCAGGGTCATTCGGCTGGCAGACCTGGCCG
>JBEKPQ010000153.1:0-7597 GCA_049520575.1 Thermodesulfobacteriota bacterium
CTGTTCCAGATTGAAGGGTTTGATCAGATAACTGGCTTTTCCCCATTGCAGTATACGTCGCTTATTGCTGCACATCTTTGGCGTGCAACACACCCAGAAATCCATGACATTTCCAGAGGTTCATACAATCTCAAACAGAATTATTTCCCCCGTCATAGGGTGGTTCCAACGCCCAAGTTCCTTTAAGTTGAGATGACGCTGCACTTGAGAAAAATCAATTTTATCAGCAGGCCACTGCCTCTCTGTCCAGACAAGGTATTTAATGCGATTTTCTGTCAAATGACGCATAAACTGATCATAATTCTCTTCATTAAACTCCCAGCAATTGGCTTTGACCGGCAGAGGACAAAAATCACCTTGGTACGACAAGTTAGCATAAAATGAGATCCACTGATGTATATTTTGGGGGGTTGAAATATAGGCTGCCCCAGGGTAGGATTTATGTTTAACAATAGATTCACCGATCTCTTTAAAGATTATCTTGTCGAAATCCCTTGGATGTAAATTTTTGGGCAAAGTTGGCAGAATAATTAGTAAGGCCAGAACAGAGAAGGCCACAATCCTTCTTATTTCAAACCTCCTGATTAAATAAAGGTGTATGCGTTCTATTCCATATCCGATAATTAAAAAGGAAGGTATGATCAGGAAATACATGTGACGGTATTCTATCCACCACGTGCTAACTATCTGGATATATAGTGACAATATAGAACATAATGATAACACCACAAGGTAACGAACTTGTATGTTCTGTTTTATGCGGCGCCAAATTCCAGTCAGGCCTATGGCCAATACAAAAGCAAATAGATACAATAAGGTCTCAAGGAAACGGTTTAACAGTGTTCCTATAGCGACCAGCCAGGCATTGGTCCTGGCTGCCGAAATAAAAAATCCCAACATTTGATGCCTATGGAAAAAGGCTTCATGCTTAAGAGTATCGAGGAGGTAGTTATACTGAACATAAAAAAATATAAGTCTGTCAAAAAATAGATTAAAGCGCAGATGAGTCTTTAAGGTACTTTCGCGGAAAATATAAATATATAACGCCAGTAGAATTATGATAAAAATAAGAGGCATAGCAAAATAAATAAATTTCTTGATTCGCTCCTTCTGGTTAACCAAAAGTAGATACAGAAGGGAAACAACGATGAAGAGGGAAACTTCTATCCGGGCCCAGGCGGCCATCAGAAACGATAAACTGCTGAAGAGCATCTGATACGAAGTCGAATGGCTGTTTTCGGATGCCCTCACATAAAAGTATAATCCCAGGATCAAAAAGAACCAGCATACGGGTTCGCGGATCATATCGACACTTGAACCTACAAAGATCGGAAGCATTCCAAATACCAATGTGCAGAGCGCACTGATTTGGGTATCAAAGAAACGCCTCAGTAGGAGATAAAGAGGTATCAAGGCGGCGGTCCCAAAAAGAAGCGATACGAACCTTGCTGAGAAAATCCAGTCCTGAACTATCCCGTATACGCCAGCAATCATAACAGGGTAATTGGCGACAAAGGAATAACCACAGAACAAGCCCTCTTTATAACCATAATAGATGGCTTTGGCCTGGTTGATGTAGAGGGTTCCATCCGGGTTGACCACATAAGTGTTAGCCCAGGCAATCAGACGAATGGCAAGACCGAGTAAAACAACAAAGTAAATGTAGTGTGAATCGGATTTGGACTTCATATTAAAACCCCGCCGAAACCTTAAAATGCATTCGGAGAACATCCCAGATCAGGCAACGGGGCATCCCCGAAGGTGCCAGATCAAAATTTTCAGATATACCATTAACTGCTGTCTCAGTCTTGGGACGCAAAAGGCCGTGAAAAGAACCCCGATTCCAGTCAGGAAGGTATTCAACAGGAGCCGGACCATGACAGCAATATACATCAAAGGATAGCTTTTCGGAAACCACTTTTTGAGATATTGATATCGGGACCGGTAAAAAAGAAATCTGCCCAGAGCCTCAGGCCCTATGCTTTGGCCCTGCGCGTGGAAAATCTGAGCACCCGGTACAAAAAAAACCTTCCAGCCTGCTCCTCGCATTCGGCAGGCCCAATCCGTTTCTTCGAAATAGAAGAAGAAACGTTCGTCGAGAAAACCCACGGCGTCCATGGCTGTTTTTCGAACCATTAGGCAGGCGCCAATGCAGGATTCCACCTCAATTGGTGATTGATATTGGCGAAGTTTACTCGGGTAGGCTTTCGGAAAGAGTATTCTGAGCAGCGTCTCGTTGGTGAGCAGCAACAACAGCGATGGTAAATTGGCGATCGAGTTCTGCTTGGTCCCATCGAGATTCAGCAGCTGGCCGCAGACCATCGCCGCTTCCGGAGTATTCTCCATAAATTGGAAAAGCTCCTGCACAGCGCTTTCCGTGACCACAACATCCGTGTTAACCAACAGGGCATATCGCCCCTTGATCTGTCTGAGTGCCCGATTATTAGCGGCGGCGAATCCGAGATTACGGGAGTTCCGAATCACCTGAATCTTTGGGAACCGCTCTTCAGCCACCGCCACGCTTCCATCCGTAGAAGCATTGTCCACCAGCCATACTTCGAAACGGAGGTCGTGGATGGTTTCGTATACGGATGTCAGACATTTCAACAGGAGGTCTCTGGTGTTCCAATTGACAATCACTACGGAAAGGTCCAAGCCCACTCCCTGGTTTTGTAGTTATCTCTTCTTAGTGTTTCTTCCTGTTAACTCGTGGATGAAAAAAGTTTCGTGTGACTTCACGAATAAGTTAAGATAATATGTTTATCCCGCATTGGCCTCCCCCGGCATTCCCGCTACCTCATCCAGGATTCGCAGGACCTCCTGATGGGTCCGCTGAATGGTATACCCGAGAACCTTATTGGCCGCAGCACACCCCATGGATTTACGTCGAGCAGGATCAAGGAGCAACCCCATCTTTCCGGCCAGATCTTCTGCTTGCGACGGATGGTCGAGTATGAATCCGTCGACACCCTCGGTGATGATACCGGCTGCTCCGGCGGCCCGCGTGGTGATGCAGGGCAGCTTACAGGCCATGGCCTCGAAGACCACTAGACCGCAGGAATCGTAGAAGGTGGGAAGTACCAGCACATCGCCGTTGGCATAACATTCCTCTATGTTACGAATCCGGCCGGTGAAAATAACCGTTTTGCTGAGATCCAGCCTGTCAAGGCGTCTGGATAGCCAAATGGAGGGTTTGCCCCCAGCCACAACCACTCGAAACCCGCTTCCAACACGGTCCTTGAGAATCTTCGTCGCTTCCATCAGGGGGATGATCCCCTTTTTTTTGAGTTCGTAAGCTACAAAGAGAAATACCACCTCTTCGGGGTCCAGCCCCAGTGTCCGCCGAAAAGGCCCGCGAAAACGATCGCGTAACCCCGGATTAAAGCGAGAAGTGTCTACCCCGTTGTAAACCAACTCAATGCGTCGTCCGTCAATGCCGAAGGAGCGAACCATATCGTCTTTAACCATTTGGGAGATAGCGATGATTCGGGGGAAGGGGGACATCCGGAAGGGAGCGGACTCGATCCAATAGCGCATCCACCACTTAAGGGAAAGCAAAATAATCAATTGCTTCACCCAGCGGAAAACAGCCTTGGGCTCGGCATAAAGCTGCCGTCGAGTGGAACACCTGTGAACACCCCCATGACTCTGATAGACGTTCATATGGATCGTATTGCCGAATCCCAATACGACATGAAAGGCCCCGGATACTGTGCGGCGGCGATGCTCCAGGGCGAAGCCAAGGATTCTGGCCCATCCCGGCCACCAGCGAGGGATATGCATCCGATGAAATATGGCCCCTTCGGGTTCTCCATCCCATGATTCTCCAAACAGGTGAACTTCCCAGCCAGCCTGGACCAGCGAATGGGCCAGAGAAACGGCATAAGACTCTGCTCCGCCCGCAAACCGGCTGAAATGTTCAAGGGCGAGAGCTATTGTTTTCATCCAAGCTTATTTCCCAAGCTTTGGCATGTTTCAAAAAGACATACCAAGCTGAGTTCATGGCAATCACTAATCCGGCCCACCCATCCATAAACCCCATTTTCCACAAATAACATTCGACAAACTTTCCCAAGGTATGCCCCAGGCCAGCAAGCACGTAGAATCCCGAGGTGCGGCCCTTCCTGCTGGCAATAATACTGGAAAAACGGTCAATGGTAGCCAACTGGTCGGAGATATTGCGATAGACAAAATGGTGAATCGGCTGCGAAAGTCTAGGGACCCGGCTATCCACCATCAGGGTCTCATGCAATGCATCCCCAACCCAACGTCCCCGCCCCTTTCGCACCAATCGAATATTGCGGTCAGGATACCACCCCCCGTAGCGAATCCAGCGCCCGAGATAAAAAGATAGCCGAGGCATGGAGAATCCGACCACATCCGGCGGAGCGCTTCTGATGGCCGTCCTGATCTCCTCTGCCAGTGCCGCAGACACCACTTCATCAGCGTCAAGACTGAGCACCCACTCCGACCTGGCCTTTTCCAAGGCAATCTGTTTCTGGGCAACATAGCCCATCCAGGGTTGATCGACGACGGCAGCCCCATAGCTGCGGCATAGGGCTTGGGTACCGTCCGTGCTGCCGGAGTCTATCACCAGAATTTCATCGGCGAATCGAACGCTTTTCAACAACCGTTCGATACGATCCGCCTCATTCATGGCAATGACTACAACGCTCAGAGTTGGTCTTTCCGTGGTCATGGCAACAATCGGTTGAAGTACATCTTCGACTTCTGGAATTTGGCTTCCCAGTATTTCTCTCTAAAGATAAAATCAATCCCGATCATATAATTTGTTAGGATTCTATAAACAATCCGGTTTTCAAATCTATTATAGTCCGTTATTACGTCTTTTATAGTAACATCTCACGGTGATTTCGTCAAAAAGAAAATCAGGATGCCCTCATCCAATATTAATGGTCTCAAAAGAATATAGACTAAATTTTGTTAGAACGAACCGTGGGGTCCTTTTTTTGGAGGTTGTCCAAAGGGTAACTCATCGCTCTATCCCGGCCCATGCGGCTAATGGGATTAGATACAGGGCATCCACCCGAGCCCATTTCGGGCTCGTTTGTAGGCCTGCTTCCAATTAAAATTCAAAATTGGGCCCGGCAAAGAAGCTTTGCGCTTGAAGGTGGACAACCCCAAAAAAGAGAACCCCGCGGTCCCCATTAGTGCGAGCTTTTTATTTCCATGTTAAGATTATTATAAGATCCTTAATATGCCTTAGAACCTGTCGAGAGCCTCCAGGTCGAACGACCAGATGAATACAAAAAACCAATTTGAAAGTCTGTCTCTATATTTTTACCTGTTAGCTTTTTCCCGCTCGAGAGGGCCCTTCTATTCCCCAGCTAATCGTCGTAAACCTCCTTAAATTCCTTAATCACCCCTATTTTCCCCTCCTCCTTTTATCTCCTTGACCGCTTTTTTATCTTAGTTTATATTCTTACCATTAGAAAAGTAAAATCTTATCCAATGGTAGGTTTCGGTCCTCCGTGCATCGGGGTGGCCCAAAGATGCACTCCCTGACGACGCAGACCGCGCCAGTGCCAACTAGAATTTGGGAAACATCTTTTTGTTGAAACAAGGTCTTGAGATAACGACTCAATGACGGATCGAAAGCATGCAGGTTAAAGGAAGTCCAACCATCCCGAAAGGTATCAAAAATATCTTATTAATACAACTTGGCGATATCGGGGATGCCGTGCTTTCTTTGCCCAGCATCAGGGCCCTACGTGAGAATTTTCCTGACGCCAGGTTGATTGTTGCCGTCCGCGAGAATGTCAGGGAACTGATCGCAGACTGTCCCTGGGCCAATGGCGTGATTTCAATAAATCAGAAAAAACGGTCCCTGCTCGAAGAGGTCCAATATCAGAAGCGCTTTTTCACTCATCTGCGGCGTTTTCATTTTGATCTTTCTATCAACCTCAGACTTGGGGATCGCTCCGCGATCCTCTCCTTAATGGCGGGGGCTCGACAAAGAATCTCCTTTTACGACCACAACGGACGCATTTGGCAGAACCGTGTATCGACCCACCTGAATCTCTTGGACTATGAAGTTGGTCAGTATGTGGCGGACTATTACTCGAGTCTGCTGGCTGCCTATAATGTGAGAACACAATACCCTTTACCGCAATTAGAGGTCCCAGTTGAGAAATTGAAACAAGCCGAAGCACTTTTTGCCGAAGAACAGGTTCCTCCAAACCAACCGATGATTGCCCTCCAGCCTTTTTCGTTGTGGCATTACAAAGAATTGCCAACGCCCAAATATATTGACTTGATTCGTGAAATCACCTCAGAATATGGACTTCCGGTAAGCATTGTTGGGTCTGCCGAAGAAAGGGCGCGCGCGTCAGCCATTACACAGGGTTGCGGTCCCGGAGTTTACAATCTCGCAGGCAAGACCTCTATGAGCTTGCTGGCTGCCGTTCTGAAAGCCTGCGACTTATTCGTTGGGGTGGACAGTGCGGGATTGCACATCGCTGCGGCTGTTGGCACGCCCACGGTGAGTATTTTCGGTCCCTCTGCGCCCGCCTCATGGGCGCCCAGAGGACCTGAGCATCTGGTTGTTCAACACAACCTCCCCTGCGTCCCCTGCCGCCAAAAGGGTTGTGATGGAAAAGAGCGGAGCAAATGCCTCGAAGACCTGACGGTCTCGGAAGTGATGTCTGCGGTCGCGACTCAGCTTGAGAGGTTAAAAAGAAGTTAGGCATCTATTTTTCTCCTTGACCCCTTCTAGGAGCTTAATTTATACTCGGGCCATCTTGAAGGAAATCAAATTCTCATCAAACCATGTTCATCACTTTTGAAGGCATAGAAGGTTCGGGCAAAACCACCCAGATCAAGCGTTTGCATAAGGTTCTCAGGGAAAAGGGGATACCCTGTTTGATTACCCGTGAACCGGGGGCGACCAAAATTGGTGTGCAGATCCGGGCCATTTTACTGAATCAGAAAAACAAAAAAATAGATCCTCTGGCCGAGTTATTTCTTTATCTGGCCGATCGCTGCCAGCACGTCAATGAAAAAATACTCCCGACCCTGTCCAAAGACCAGTGGGTCGTATCGGACCGTTTCTGGGATGCCACAGTGGTCTATCAAGGCCTGGCCAGGGGTCTGAACATGAAATTATTGAACCAACTACGGCCTCGAATTCTGGGTTCCCTCTGGCCGGACAAGACCTTCTTGCTGGACCTGCCGGTTTCCGTCGGTCTGGCCCGCGCCTGGAAGCGGATCCATAACTGCGAAAAGTCCCAAAAGGAATCCCGTTTTGAAAAAGAAACTCAGGCCTTCCATGAAAAGATACGCCAAGGCTATCTATCCCTGGCCCGCAAGGAACCGGAACGGATCAAGGTGATCGATGCCACCATGCCCCCGGATGAAATCCATCAGCAGATTGTGCATCTTCTCTCTCTGTAATTCGGTCTGAAAATTTATGTAACTAATACAAACGCAATAAATAAATTGACATTTGGATATAGTTGTGTTATTGTATTTTCATGAAAAACCCAACTTTAATGGTAAAGCATCCCGAAGCAAGTCGGGAGCGTTTAATCGCCATGGTTCGACAAATTCCGGGTGCCGGAGCTGGAATAAAAATTGC
>JBEKPQ010000154.1:0-7522 GCA_049520575.1 Thermodesulfobacteriota bacterium
ATCGACCTGATTGACGGGCATTTCACTCAGATGAAGCAACTTTCCAGGACCGTCAATTCCTGCAATAAACTCCTTACCAACAAATGTCCTGATGCACAAAAGATATCTAACCCGCTTACGACCGATTTCACCTTTGCCGAACTGACCTTCGATGACATCCCGGACCTTCGGCTCCGCCGGTGCCTACAGGGGCTTCCTACGTCTTTCTCTCTTCCGGGGAAGACCGTGGATCTCCTTCGCGCCGCTGCTGGGTACCTGCTGATGAACTCGAACGAATTCACCGAAGGAATGAAAAGGCTCGACCCATCGTGGAAGACGAAGCAGACGGTCATCGACGGAAAGCTAATCGATGAGGTCTGCGGACAGTAAGGATATCAAGTCTTCATTAATAGATTTATTGTAAATCAGTGAGAGAGGGCGTTCGTGCATAACGTGCTTAACTACCAACACATTACTTCTGATGAAAATGTCGTTTTTAACCATCTCTGTGGTTCGAAGATTGGGAACATCACCAAGGGGACTGAAACTATCACCAGCTGTATGACGGCAGTCTGATCACCTCTGAAATCTTTAACAAAAGGAGATAGGTATGGATGAACTATTTATAAAAAAAATGCGGGGACCGGGGGACGCTGACGCTGTTAATTTAGATTCTTGAGAAGTAACTCACGTTTAAGTGGATCGTCGCAATATGCTGTATCCAATTTCCGGTAAATACTGCAAAATATTTTTATGTAAGCCGTCACTATTTCAAAAAACCGAGCTACTTCTCACGAATCATTTATTAACATTTTGTACGATAGGAATAAGTTAAACTGTAAAAAAAAACCCTCTTGACTCCCCTACTGTAATTGCAACCCCCCGTCATACAAAAAAATTTGACTTGACATAAGACATACGTCACTTTAACCTTTAGTTATTCAACGTCAAAATCATTTCCTAATCAATCCTTAACCAATTAACAGCCTTTTTTAAAAAAGAAATTTTACATAATATCCACCCATAGGAGGTACGCCATGAAAAAAGACGACATTTCGGAAAATAAATTAACCAGACGTAACTTTTTAAAGACGACGGGTGTAGCAGGCGCCGCGGCAATTACGATAGGCGGTATGGCCATTCAGCCCTCGGGGTCACAGGCGGCCCAGGATGACATGCCTAAGAAATGGGACGAGACGTATGACATCGTTATCATCGGCAGTGGCTTTGCCGGACTCGCCGCAGCCATTGAGGCGAAAAATGCCGGGGCCAAGGACGTTGTGGTGATTGAAAAAATGCCGGTGTATGGCGGCAACTCGGTCATCAACGGCGGTGATTTTTGCGCTCCGGGGACAAAGCTGCAAAAGGAAAATGGAGTAGAAGACTCTCCCGAGCTCATGTTAAAAGATATGCTAAAAAATGGGCAGTATTTGAATCATCCTGAACTGGCAAAGACTGTTGCTTATAATGCTAAAGATGCCATCGAATGGACCGAATCATATCTTGGTGCTAGGTACACAAAGCTCAACTATCAAGGCGGCCACTCTGTTAAAAGGGCCAATGGAACGATCAGCTCTTCAGGGTCTGAACTGACTAGCAAAGAACTGGCCAAAGCCAAGGAGCTTGGGGTTAAACTGCAGTTTCGCACCAAGCTGATGAAGTTCTTTTCCAATAAGTCAGGGCGGATCGTTGGCATCGAAGTGAGCAAGAATTACAAATTCCCCGACGAAGGTACAGGCAAAACAGCCTATATCAAAGCGAAGAAGGCCGTGGTGTTATGTTCAGGCGGTTTTTCACGGGACATTAAGCTGCGCCAGATTGAAGATCCACGGCTTGATGAAAGATTCGAATCCACCAACCAACCCGGCGCTACGGGTGAGGCATTACTGGCTGCTTGCTTAAGCGGCGCCATGGATGTCCAGATGGACTGGATTCAGCTTGGTCCCTGGACCAGCCCGGATGAAAAAGGCTTCGGCAATGTTCCTTTGTTCTGTGAACCTCTGGTGGGCTATGGCCTCATGGTCAACCCTGAAACAGGTAAGAGATTTTTCAAGGAAACGGGAAACCGCAAGGAACGTGCCGATGCCATCATCCTGGTCGGTCACCCGGTCATTATCATGGGTGATTCATATGCCATCAATAAACAGGTCGTTCCCTCCAGGCTTGAGGGAGCTATGGAAATCGGTGCCATCAAGAAGTTTGACACCTTGGAGGATTTAGCCAAGAACTACAATATACCCTTGGACGCATTCCGGCAGGAAGTGGCCCGCTGGAATTCCTTTGTTGAAAAGAAGCAGGATGATGATTTTGGATGCATGATCTTCAAAGACGCCAAGCCGACAGTGATTCCGCCTTTTTACGCCGCCAGACTCTGGCCCAAGGTGCATCATACCATGGGTGGATTGGTGATTAACAAGAATGCTCAGGTCATAGGGTTCGATATGAAAACCGTTAAAGGGCTTTATGCAGCGGGAGAAGTAACAGGCGGGGTGCACGGGGCCGTGCGTCTCGGCGGAGACGCTATGGCCGACTGCATAGTTTTCGGCCGAATTGCCGGCAAAAATGCCGCCAATGACAAGGCCTGGGGTTGAGACCGGCCCTGTTCGACTGCCATTATTTTAAAACAGAAATCTTGGGCAAACGGGAGACATCATGCTCGGTCTCCTGTTTGTCCGGTATTTAATGAAGCATCTTTGGGTGAAGATATGAAGAAATATCCCTGTCAAAAAAGATGGAAGGCCGTCATCTCTTTATTCACTGCTCTGTCTTTTTTTATATGTAATCAGGCCCTGACGGCTGCTCCCAAATTAGCACCGTCTAAGGCCAAAGGTGGGGATTGCGCCGCTTGCCATGCCAAGGACAAAGTTTTGCCCGACTCTCATGACGATACCAAAAATTTAGATTGGAAAAGCTGTAAAGCATGCCACGGTCCGGAAGCCGTAGCGTTAACGGGTAAAATTAGGGGAAGTCACATCCATCGGTTGGCTGGCCTGGATTGCACGAAATGTCACGGAAAAACTAAAAAACCGGAAGCAGCCACGATGGAGCAGTGCGTGGCTTGTCATGGCCCCGCGGCAAAACTGGCAGAAAAGACGCAAACGGTGAAACCGAAAAATCCACATACATCGCCCCACTATGGCACCGAACTTGATTGCAACCTGTGCCATCATCAGCACGCGAAATCGGAGAATTACTGCAATCAGTGCCATCAATTCGATTTTAAAGTTCCATAAAATAGAGGGAATGGTTCTCTTAAGTTGCAAAAAAGTTAAATAATGACACATTCAACACAGGCCCAGAACTGCAAGGGTAGCTCCTAAAGATCATGTCTATCATGTGCTAACACGAGGGAACAACCGTCAGGATGTATTTGAGGAAGAGGATGATTTCAAAAACTCCGGGCCGGTTTTTTCGCTACAAAGAGAAATACCATTGAGGCGAGGAATGTTCAACAGAACGTGCTTAGCTACCAATCCGTCTCTTCTGATAAAAATGTCATTTTTAACTGTCTCTGCGGTTCGAAGATTGGAACATCAACATGGAGACAGAAACTAGCACTAGTAGTATGAAGGCACCTGATCATCTCTGAAACCTGTTTAAAAACGGGCACTGTCCCTAGCTTTGGGGGTTTGTATTATGATACCTGAACCGGTAGAAATCCTTTCAAAATACATACAGATCAATACAACAAATCCGCCCGGAAATGAGGCTGAAGCTGCTCAGTTTTTTGCTGAAATATTCGACAAAGAGAAAATAACCTACCAGACTTATGAATCTAAACCTGGAAGGATTTCCATAAAAGCCGAACTTAAAGGCTCCGGGAAAAAAGGGCCTATAATTCTTCTTAACCATATGGATGTGGTTTTTGCCAATTCTAATGAATATACTTTCGATCCATTCGGGGGGAATATCATAGACGGGTATATCTGTGGGCGTGGGGCCCTGGATATGAAGAGTATTGGTGTAATGCAGCTGATGGCCATTTTGGCTATGAGAAGAGAGGACGTGTCGCTTAATCGCGACCTTGTCTTTCTTGCGGTGGCCGACGAAGAGACCGGGGGCTCGTTAGGGATGAAGTTCCTGATGGAAAATTATCCTGATGATTTTAAAGCAGCCCTTGTTTTAAATGAAGGTGCCTATGGAATTTCAGATATTATTCCAGATAAAATTATAATGCTTTTTGCCACTGCTGAAAAGGGACCATGCTGGCTTAAGTTAACTTGTAAAGGACCTTCCGGGCATGGTTCTACACCGCATTTTCAGAATGCCTTAATGAAAATGACTAAAGCATTAAACAGGCTTCTTTCAGCAGAGCTGCCAATAATTATTACTCCAATAGTGGGCGAATATTTTAAAAAGCTTTCATCGGAATGGACTTTCCTTAGTCCATTTAAAAAAGATGGCAAATATAAAACATTAGCCCGGGTACTAAAGAAAAGTGGTATGCTCGGAGTGCCACAAATAAATGCGATGGTAAGAAACACTATTAGCCTTAACATGTTAAATGCAGGTGATAAGATAAATGTAATTCCAGATTATGCTGAAGCACAGCTGGATATCAGATTGTTGCCAGGTCAGGATATTAATGAGTTCGTTGACTTTGTAAGGGAAAAACTTACTGATAAGGATATAAAAATAGAAAAGATATTAGCCTCAGAAGGAAATGTGTCTGATACCAATAATGAAGATTTTATTATTATTCAGGATGTGCTTAATGAACATTTTAAAAACTCTCTAATGCTTTTTTACCTTTTATCTGGGACATCTGATTCTCGTTTTTTTAGGGAAAAGGGAATAACCGCTTATGGGTTTAGTCCAATTTCTATTCCTGGAGAGCATTTAAATATGATTCATGGCATGGATGAAAAGATATCTATTGATAATATGATAAAGGGGACTGCCATTTATATTGATATCGTAAGGAAACTTTGCACGTAGCATCCCCCTTCTCGTCTGAGGCAGGACGTGGAGCCGGACAGAAACTATCACCAACGGTTACGACGGCAGGCGGATCACCTCTGAACCCTTAAAAAAAAGGAGATTGGTATGGATGAACTATTTATAAAAAAAGTGCGGGGAGCGGCAACGGCTGGATGGTGGACTTTGTTAATCGCCTTTTGTATCCTGCTGATTCAATGGATTGTTTATTTGCTGATTATGACCAAGCAGCCGGCAGGAGCAGTTTGCTTATGGGGTCAAGGCGTTTCGTGGCCGGAAATCCGTACGATCTGGCTGCGGGCCATGGTGGCCTACAAGTTCGTCGTCGCCATGATGCTATTTGTCGTTATCTGGCTGACCCTTTGGGCCAGACAACTGGCAAAAAAATAGAATGGGCCGTTAGTTTTTCAACCCCGGTACTTCCACGCGGGGTATCCAAGGATTTTTGAAAAAAAATGGCGCAGGCTGATGACCTTACTGCCATGTTAAAGCCGATAGCCTGCGCCGTTTATTAAAGCGATGTTCAGTGACTATTCCCCGGTGAATACAGGTTCGCGTTTTTGAAAAAACGCCCCCATGCCTTCCTGGGCGTCTTTGCTCGCACCCAGTTTAGCTGACCATTCACGATCCACTTTCAAACCTTCATCAATGCCTTTGTCCAGGCCGACGCTCATGCCTACCAGTACCGCAGATACCGACAGGGGCGCGCGCTTGGCCAGGGTCTGGGCAAACGCTGTGGCCTCCTTCATAAGATCGGCGGCGGGAACAACTCGATCGACTAACCCGATGGCCAGGGCTTCCGGCCCCGTAAGTCTCTTGCTGAACAAAATCATATCCAGGGCTTTGGGTTTCCCGATTACGCGCGGCAAACGCTGGATGCCGCCCCAGCCGGGAGTAATGCCGAGATTGACTTCCGTAAGACCGATCGTGGCCTTGGGATTGTCCGTCATGAAACGGAAATGACAGGCCAAAGCGGTTTCGCAGCCGCCGCCCAGAGCGTGGCCGTTGATCGCCGCTATATAGGGCTTCGCGGAACGGGAAATGGCATTCATGATTTCATTGCCGTCGGGCCCTACACTGTAGTTGGCCATGTCCGACAAATCCATGCCGGCGCTGAACCCCCTATCCCCGGCGCCCGTAATTATGACCACCCGGGTTTCCTTGCTGTTTTCGATTTCCTGAACGGCCTTTTGAAATTCTATACGCAAAACATGATTGACGGCGTTCATTGGTGGTCGGTTGAGTGTAAGGGTGGTGATAAAATCTTTAGTTTCTACAATAATACTTTCAAAGCCCATAGTTCTCCTCCTGTCGAAATTTACCGTTTTTGGGAAGCGGTTTTCTTGTAAAAAGGGCCGCCCCTTGCAACAAAATGGACTAAATCCTCTCTTCTTTACGGCACTGAATATATTGAAACAGGGTTTTTCTGTCAAGCAAAATAAAGAAAGGTGGCCCATCGACACTTGATTCACCCGGCCTTCTTTTCAATACACCATCACGGTGTGGAACTCCCTGAAATCCGGGGAATTAATACCAATATGAGGCAACGCGTTCATGCAGAACATGCTTAGTCAACAACTCACCACTTCTGATGATAGTTTTGTTTTTAACTACCTTTGCGTTTTGAAGATTGGGAACATAACCACGGGGTCACCATGAACCTGGCGGGATCCTGAGCGAAAATAGCTGAGAAACGGGGATAGGCAACCTCCGGAGGACAGTCCGAACTGTTCAAAATCAAACCTTTCTTTTTGGTATCATCATCAAGGCCGGAATAGACAGGGCTGCCAATAATGCGTATAGTTGAAAAGCAATCGTGTAACTGTGATAGGTATCAAATATCCAGCCCGCAAAAACAGGAGCGATAATGCCTGGGACAGAAAAAGCTACGGCCATCATACCTCGAATAGAGGCGAAGGACCTGACTCCGAAATAGTCGGCCTGAATCCCCGGAAGAAGGGGAACCGTAGCGCCGAAGCCCGGTCCGTAGAGGAGGATAAAGGGGATAATCATCCAGGCGCTGCTTATCTTGGCATAGATGAAAAAACCGATAGCCTGCATGGCTGCTGAGACTATGAGAAGATGTTTTTTACTGTAAGTGTCGCCCAGCCAGGAAATAAATAGTCTGCCAATGATGCTTACCAAAGCATAGCCGGCCATGGTAAAGGCAGCCAATTTTTCCGATATGCCGACATTGATCAGGTGAGGCATTTCCTGTACGGGAATGGTACTGAAGGCGAACTGAACGCAGAAGGCATAGAGAAAAAGCATCCAGAAAGCCCTCGTTTTCAGGCCTTCCTTCAGTGTATGTCCCAGTTCCCCTTCTTGAAAATGAGCGCTATCCGTGGGATTTCCTTCCAGCCTGACACCGTCCGGCTGCATTCCGTAAGGTTGGGGCCGGTCTTTTATGAAAAAAGACAGGGGAAGTCCAATCACCAAAATGAAGGGGCACAGAAGAAACATGGTCTTACGCCATCCGACAGATCTTATCATCATGGCTATGATCGGCGTCATTAGGCCGGAGACGCCCCATCCGGTCGTAAGCAAGCCAAGGGCTAACGAGCGTCGCTTCTTGAACCAATTCGCTACGGCCGTATATTCAGCA
>JBEKPQ010000155.1:0-7431 GCA_049520575.1 Thermodesulfobacteriota bacterium
CCGATTGCCGTGAGCCCAGTGCAGCAAAGTAATGTATTAATCGAAGCTTTTCGGAGGAATTGGGTTGAAGCCATTTCAGCCTCTTATCACTCGGCGGGTTATTTAGTTGCAACACCCCCAGCCCATGTGAATGCATAAACTCTAAGTTACTCGGGTAACGCTCTTGCAGTTCTTTCCAGAATTTCCACACCCCAAAGTCGTTTTCATAAACATTGGTGTCGTGCAATATCACCACAGCGCCAG
Organism: Thermodesulfobacteriota bacterium; assembly: GCA_049520575.1. Taxonomy (GTDB): domain Bacteria; phylum Desulfobacterota; class RBG-13-43-22; order RBG-13-43-22; family RBG-13-43-22; genus RBG-13-43-22. Next base: position 244 of record JBEKPQ010000155.1, read on the forward strand.
GTGCCAATTTGGGCAGCCAAGTATTAAAATCATGGCACACTGCTTCATATGTATGCAAACCATCAATGTGCAATAACTCTATGGATTCATCCGCAAAATGCGTAACGGCATCATCAAAAGTCATCCGCAACAGCCTGGAGAATCCAGAATAATGTTCCTGATTATGCGTGTTAACTTTGGCGAAAATCTCTTCGCCATATTTCTCTGCATGTTCATCGCCTTGCCATGTATCGACGGCATAACATTTTGTTGAAAGGCCCGCTTCGACAACTGATTGGCAGAACGAAAAATAGGAATTCCCGATATGCGTGCCAAGCTCAACAAAAATCTTTGGTGATATCTCCTGGATCACCCACCTCGCAAAAGGCGAATGACCCAACCAGGCAGTCGGGAATTGAATCGAGTCCGGGGTAAATGATGCTGCTGTAATTAAACTATTGTGGATCATTTATTTTTACTTCCCTAATTCTTTAATGCGGCCATACAGTTTATAGATACGAGTCTTTTGAAAAAAGTGATCTAGGGTTTTATAAAAGCGCCTATTTATAACTTTATTTAATTCATGTTTCCACGCTATTATTTGCTGGTCTTTCTCTCTTATTTGTTGTTCTATCGATAATAATGAATACCATCTTTTCCCCAGTGCTTTGGAATCTATTTTTGTATTTAATATTTCTTCAACAAATTTCTCGGTATCATCAGCAACATCTTCCCATGTTCTTGCTTGGTTGTTTTTTCTGAATGGTGTTTTTTTACAATTTAAGATGTGATCTCTAATCTCATCATATGTTTTGAAGAACAAAAAGTCTTCTTTTCCATATTCATTGGATATTTCTCTGTTTATTTCATTATCTAAAACGACCACTTTTTTGGAGTGAAAGAGGCTCTTAATAAGAGGGAGCCCAAAACCCTCATAGGTGCTTGGGAAAATAACTAATTCAGCAAAATGATACAAGGCATCAATAAATGCACCATATAGAAAACCACTCGGATAGCACTTGATGTTCTTTTTCCCCATATCACTACAACCCAAAACACAGAAATTGACGCCCATACCTTGTAGGTGATTGATGCAATCTTTTACTGATTTATGGTCATGATAATCATTCCCAACAATTAATACGTATTCCTCGAAGGGTATTTCATGTTTATATTTTTCAAGATCAGGCATTTCATCCGATATTCCGTTTAGTATCACTCTTATGTTGGTTTTTTTGTTATTTGTCGAAAGCGGTTCGAAATAAGTTAGCAAATCCTTTGCGGAGTAGTTGGTGTAGGCGATTATCCCGTCAGAAGACATAAGGGTCAAGGCAAACAGATTTTCGAGGCTAGGGTCTTCCATATAGAGATATCGACATCTTAGAGATATGATGTCTTGCATGGTGACAAGAATTCTTAATGAAAACTTATTTAATAACAATAAGTGTCTTAGATCGTAAATTTGTGAGGGACAGATAGTGATGTGATAATGTTTAGAGATGGTGTCCGGATAAAATATGTTATTATATTTTTCTGATAATTTGTGGAATTCAGCCCCGGCGGGAATAGTTAAAATGTCTATGTCGTATTTGTCCTTATATTTCTCAATAAAATTACTGAGTAAATTTAATCCATATTCGGATGTTCCATTGTGCATAACAGGAAGATTATATAGACTAAAAAGTACCCTGGTTTTCTTAGAAAAAGAATTATCAATGACGTCTGAAAAATGGTCAACAGGATTTATCTGATAATTCATATAATTATTTACAAGATTCAGATAATAAGGATACCTTTCCAATAATATTTTTTGATTTTGTTCATTTAGCTCTTTTTTCCCATGTAATGTAAAGCTCTTTGTTTCGTGATGAAATACAAATGAGTGATTCGCCATGATCGATGAATATCCATATCTGTTTATCCTCATGGAAAAATCATTTTCTTCATTATACCCAGGGGAATATATTTCATCAAAAAAACCATATCTATTTATCAATTCCCTCTTGATTAACATGCAAAATCCAACTGCAGTGGGGATGATATTGAATCTCGGAAGTAAATTTTTAATTTTTAAATAACACTCATAACTTTCTTGGATGATTTTACTTCGATCTTCATCATAATTGAGGGGGATAGATAATATAGTGGCATTATTGCTTCGCGGACATACGATGCCGTGCTTTTCACAATCATATAATATGTCGATCATCTCTTCCAAAAAATTATCAGTTACTTCAGTATCTGAATTTAGAACAAGAACGTCGTTATTGGATTTATCCAATTCTATTACCGCTTTATTACAGGTTCTCACAAATCCTAAATTCTGGTTATTTTTACAGTAATTAAATCTACTGTCTTTATCAATTTCTTCTAAGATGTTCTTCCCTATGTTTGTTTCCGGACTACAATCATTAACAATCAGAATTTTGTGTCTCGAATCAACAAAATTTTTAAGAGATTGAATGCATTTTTTTAATGTGGAGAAGTCTTTATAAACCGGTATTATTATGGTCACATTGTTTTTGTTCATTTTGATTTTTATTAATTTTTCCTGATAATAAATTTAGTGGAATTGAACAAGTCTCGAAAAGCCTGCCTGTTTTTATTGACTCGTGAAGAGGAGCACATCAAAGGACTTGGCAAGTTTTGCCGACTATCCCCAATAACGTTTTGCATGTGACATCAGGTTTGCAAACCACCGCACGACTTCCCGCAACGGGAGCGTCATCTTCCACGAATTGCTTGAGGTGATCTGAGCTATTTGCGTTTCATGTTCAGTTATCGTTTGCTCCAGGTTGACAATCATTGCGTCGCGTTGTGCCAATAGCTGATTGAGGGTGGTAATCTGCCTGTCACGCTCTAATAAAATGCTTAGGGAAACATCAACCAAAAATGAATTTTCTGCTGCTTCAATTTTTGCATCAGAGCAAACAGCGACCAGATAAAGCGATTCTTTCTTCTCATCCGTTACGACAATATGCTGCCTATCGTTTGTGATCTGATATTCAGCAAATGAACCTGCGGATTTAGAATCGTTAAGTTGCCACATGTTGGAGCCGGTAAAAACCTTCTGGCCCAACAGGGCAATATGATCGAAATATGTTTCTAAAAAGTTCCTGAATTCTTTCTCGTAAAATTCTTTGATGTGGAAATCAGTTTTGTATTTTGGAATATCAGAAAAAAACAGTTTATTGGGAGAAGAAACGACGAAGACCCCATCATCCTTCAAAAGACGTTTTACTTCATTCAGGAAGATTTCCTGTGCTCCGGCATCCACATGCTCGATTGTTTCAAAAGAAACTATAACATCAAATTTTTTTGCGCCATCAATGGGGATATTTTCCACCGATCCCTGCAGGAAGGAAATGTTGTTTTGGGGATAGTGCTCTGTTGCGAAATCAACAGCCTCTTGAGAAATATCAATGCCCACAACAGTCTTGGCCGTTTGGGCCATCAAACTCGTTCCATACCCTTCCCCGGATGAAATGTCTAAAACGACCTTTCCTTTGATGAATTGAGTTGCATAAAGATATCGGTGCCAGTGCTCGTAACTTATCTGCGCAGAGTTCGGATTGTTATGATAGCGTTCTCCCGTAAATTTCATTCAAAACCCCTTCTTTATTTTCTTGCGATAATTGCCAAGGCAGATGGGTATTCAAGCGTAAAGATTTCGCAGGTGCAAAAACCAGCCTTCAAAACAGTTTGCCAGATATCCGCACCAAATTCAGTGAAAACCACTTGATCCTCTGCAGGCACTCCTGGCCGGCCATGGTAGCTTAGAGCTAGGCCGGCGCGTGAGCGGGTGGTGCGATTGACAATGATCGGAACCGTAAAAATACACTTACCATTGCCGCATAATACCCGGCGACATTCAGAAAGTGCCCTTTCAGGATTGGGCACATGTTCCAACGTATCGGAATGAATGATTAAATCGAAAGTGTCTGACTCAAACGCCAGGTTGGCCATATCATATTCCGGAAATCGGACCAGCCGGTGATCAGGTAGTTTTTGTAAGATAGGAGATAAACGTCCCGCTTCGTTAATCTCCAATACCTTGAGTTTTTTTTTATAACCTGATACAACAAATTGCCTTAGCGTCCCTGAAAAATTATATGTATGCAGAATCGCAGCAGCGAGTGCCATTGATCTCAAATTATTACCGCATGCCACGCAACAAAAACCTTGTTGACGATTAATATAATCTACTTCGTACTGTGAAATCTGCCACGCGGTAACTAGTTGAGGCCACAAGACGCCAGAATAATTAAAATTTTCCCCGCCGCACACCGGGCAATATGTTTTTTCCTTCATGTTACTCCTTCGTCGGTATGCTCAGCATACAGTTGATGAAACTTCTTGCTACTCATTAATTAATCCCAGTTCCACTCGTTCAAACGAAATACCGATAAGTCCGTATCTGATTTTACTGGAGGACACATTGATAATCAGAGCATCATGCATCCAATGATGCTGTATATTGTCATAAAGATCACCGTCGGCAACAGACGCCATTACGGCATACTGCCCGTTAGGAAGCATGGGCAATATGAACTCGAAGACACCCTCGAATGTTCTGCCTGCCCCAATCGGGGTCGGTATGCGCTTGGTAAAGGGTATCGTATTTTCCCCGAACAAATCCTGCCCCAGCCTGTCGCGCACCAGAAAGCCAATAATCGGGCGCTGCAGTGCTTCATGAGCTTTGGCGCGGACAGTCATGCGAACTCGTTCACCTCCTTCAAATATGCCTTCCTGTCCGGGCGAGAGCTGAGTAAGAGAAACGGATAAAATATCTGCTTGTCCGGTTTTCCAACCATTAGCTGCATTGATGTTGTCGCGTACTGAGGCAACAGCGCCATAGTCGATTTGCCTATCCTCCGTTTCGGGAGCTGTTTGCTCGTTACAGGATACATCGCTGACAGCGCCCCCTGCTATCGATTTAAGCTTTATCTCGTTACCGTAAATCTCCTGCTGGGTGTACTGAAAATATGCTTCCGTAACGCTTTTTGCAGTCCCGGTCCGTTCAATCTTGCCATTCTTGAGCCAAATGACTGACTTACAGAGGCTCCTTACCGCTCCCATGTCGTGGCTGACAAACATCAGTGTGCCATTCTCCTGAAAGTTACGGATGAAGCGCATACATTTCTGGTTGAACACGGCATCTCCAACGGACAGCGCTTCATCGACCACTAAAATATCCACGTCCATATGCGCAATCACAGCGAATGCCAACCGCACAAACATGCCGCTGGAGTAAATCTTGACCGGCTGCTCAATGAAGTCACCAATGTCTGCAAAAGAAGCTATATCATCAAAACGATCGTCCATTTCCTTCGGGCTAAAACCAAGGATGGAGCCATTAAGATAAACATTTTCCCGTCCGGTAAACTCCGGGTTAAATCCGCTGCCGAGTTCCAAAAGGGCCGCCACCCGACCGTTTAACTGTACTTCGCCAACAGTAGGGGTTAGGGTCCCGACAATAATTTGCAGTAACGTGCTTTTGCCGCTGCCATTCTTGCCGATAATACCTAGGGCTTCTCCCTTTTTCACCTCAAAGGAAATATCCTTAAGCGCCCAGAACTCCCGACTATATCTCTTGCCGAATCTCCAAAATAATTGCTCCTTCAAACGATCCTTGGGTTGGTCGAATAATCGATACATCTTGCCGATATTCCGAACGGAAATCATGATATCATTATTTGCGGATTGATTTGGCATGGAATATTAATACGAATGGATTCAAGGGGTCAAGGATTCAAAGGTTTGTTTTCTAATGATTTTATCAATGTCTTGAGCATTCTTTCGACCTCTACCTTCTTTCATCGCCAATTCTCTTGGAGATGAGCCTTATTAAACCACATCGGCAAAGCCGGGCTTGGTTTTCATGAACCACATGTATCCGATGACAAAAATGACCAGTGATATGAATACCTGGATGAACCATCCTCCCAGGTCCGGCAGGCGATTCCAGATGAGTACGCACCGAAAATTCTCCAATATCCCCGCTAGGGGGTTGATCTGCAGGATAAACCGATATTTTTTAGGTATGGCCTCGATCGGATAGAATATGGGAGACATAAAGAATAGAATCTGAGTAATAATACCGACGGCGTAAGATGTATCCCTCAGAAATACTCCTAAAGAGGCCAAGATCCAGGACAACCCCAGAGTCAACCAAAGCAAGGGGAGAATTACCAAAGGCAATAAGATAATCATCGGGGAAAGCGTTCCCATAATCAGTAGGTTGCCGGCTATCAGAATGGCTATGCTGATGAGGCCGTGGAAAATAGTTGATCCTAAAACGCTGACGGGAAGGATCTCCAAAGGGAAGATTACTTTCTTGACATAGTTGGGATTGCCGATGATCAGCCCGGGGGCCCGATTAACCGTTTCAGAAAAGATATTGAAGGCAATCAAGCCGGCAAACAGGGTGATGGCAAATTCCCCCAGGTTGACTTCACCCTGGGGCCGCCAGCGTGCCTTGAAGACGATTGAAAAAATAAAGGAATAGATCATTAACATTAACAGAGGATTGATAAAGGACCAGATCAGGCCGAGGTGAGACCCTTTATAACGTCCTTCAATATCCCGTCGCACGAATTGGCGCAATAGGTCCCGGTGCCGGTAGAGGTTGTAGAAAGGTCCTACCGGATTAAGAAAGCGAATCCACTTGATGGAAGGAATATTCAAACGTTGATTTGAAATGTGATAGAGCTGTCGCGTATCTCCAATCAGCCAATTCCCGTAATAAAAAATCCCCAGAACAATAAGGGCAGCTCCGGCTGACATCATAAGGCCGCCCCACAGCGGACTATTCTCTAAGGGCAGGTTCAAAATGGATTGCCATCGAAGGGTGTTCCATAACCCAAATACAGCCAAAAAAGATACTATCAATACGGTCGTGTTTTGTTTAATCCTTGGTTTGTCCATCGGCTTGGCTATCTCCATAACCTCTTTTTTTTGCTTTTTCCAGATCGGCCCGGACCATGAGACGGGCCCATTCATCAAATTTTACTTTAGGTTCCCAGCCGGATTGCATTTCGCCTTACCCCTCGAGCCTTTCTGAGAAGACTAAAAAATTATTAAGCACCAGCCAACCCAAGAGTTGTTTTATGGCAACTCCGGAGGGAAATTAGAGGCCTTAATGTCCTGTTCCAAGGCTCGAATTTCCTGCCTTAACTGTTCAAATTCCAGTGATTTTGTCCTAAAAAA
>JBEKPQ010000156.1:0-7398 GCA_049520575.1 Thermodesulfobacteriota bacterium
TCAGCGTCTCCACCACGTCATTGATGATCATCGCCGGATGATCATCGGCTAAACAATCCCGAAGATGAGGCGGAAATAATAGCCCTTGTTCTTGATCGTATTCTTTGACGTTCATAGCTTGGCAGCCCCCTAAAAAAGGTGACTCCAATATAGCATATATATTTAATTAATACAATAGGTTATTATCGTTTTATGTCCATTTTTATGGCAATTTTGTCTTTAAAAATTGTATCAAAATGGCCTAGTTGTCGGACAGCCTCCTTAGCCCCATTTTATGGTTCAGAATTGACAGCCTCCCTTCTCAGATCAAATAGTTCCCGTGGCCCGACCCCATTCCAACATTGCTCGGCCTTGAACTCGAGGGGTGATCACTCCTTTTTTACACATAGCCGCCTCCTTTCTTTGGGTTGACTCAGAGCTTATCCCATTGTCCAATTTTTGGGGACCACCTCACTTAGGATTTTATTTCATTATGAGACAATTCCGGAGCAGACTCAACTTTATCTAATCAGGCTCTGGGGCTCTATCACCCGCATCTGTTTCCATTTCCCCCGCGCGAACCGGATTGAAAAACTGACGGCCAGCACGCAGACAAACAGGGCGGCAAAACCCCACGCCCCGTAGAGCCCCATTCCTAAGAACTGGATCCCAATCCAAACCGGTAGAATAAGGCAGATAGGGGTGAGTATGGCGAAGTTCTTCATGATGAAAGAGGTATCCCCCGCTCCCCGCAGGGCGAAGGCGTAAACCACATTGGCGGTATCGAATAGCGTATACAGGGCGATGATGCGCAGGATGATTGTACCCTGTTTAAGGATGGCTCCCCCGGACTCACTACCTGTAAACGGCCTTAGGAACAGTTTCGGGAAAACAAAGAATAATAGCGCCACCAAAACCATGAAACCGAAGGCCATGTTAAAACTATTCTGTGCCGCCCGTTCGGCAATGTCCGGCTGATCGGCACCCAGGTACTGCCCTACCAGGATGCCGGCACCGATTCCAAAACCGATAGCGGGCATAAAGGCCAGGGTATTGATGCTAAAGGCCGCATTGGAGACCGCCAGTGCTTCAGTACCCAGGCGACCGAGAATCAGGATGAAGATGGTCCAACCGATCACATCGAAAAATTGATGACCGCCGCCGGGCACCCCGAATCTAAGATACCGACGGATCAGATCGCCATCCAGTTCAAAACCGGCGCTAAACTTAAACCTCCGGTGGTCACCGCGAGCGAAGAGAAGCACCACATAAAGCAGGCAGGTAAGGCCACTGGCGATGGAAGTGGCATACCCTGCTCCCCGGATGCCCAGTTCCGGAAAGCCGTAGTTCCCAAAGATCAGCAGGTAATCGAGGCCGATGTTGACTAAAATACCCGTCCCACTTACCCAGAATACATGTTGGGTCAGGCCTAATCCCGAATAAAGACCGCCCAGTGCGGCGGAACAAAGTAAAGGCAGGGAACCCCAGGCGAGGGCAATGAAAAACTGAGTTTCGAGATCGGCTACAGCCGTACCGTGCCCCAGTGAATGGAAGAACGGTCCTGACAGCGGGGCAAGCAAGGGAAACAGCAGGGCGACAGGAATGGCCAGATAGATCCCATGAATAATGACCGTTCCTATCCGTTCGGGCCGTGCAGCACCGAAATACTGAGCCACAAAGGTACTGGAAAAACCGATGGTGCCCAGAAAGAAGGCCATAATGGTGTATTGTAAAATGCCCGCTGGCATGGAGGCGGCGAGAGCCTCGGGCGAGTAACGGGAAAGAAAAACACGGTCGACAAAGTGGAGGACCGCCCACAAGCCCGAGCTCATCATCAGGGGAAGTGAGACGGCCAGCACTTCGCGCCAACTGCCGGGCAGCAACTTTACCTCAGCGGTGTTTTCCGTCAATTTATACGAGGTCATGATTTCGGGCGATTCAACCGCGATACGGGTGGTGCCGTCGATGAGATCACGCTCCGGCGTTTCCTCACCCACTCTGCAACATTGAATGATTGGGATTTCCTTTTATTTTTTGACTAACCTTTTCCCCAGATTTTCTGCTTCTTGCATCAAGGCTTCATTTAATTTAATCTTACCGGCCTTCATGGCACTTCCATACACCATTCCGACTATCTTAGAGCCTGTATACCGGAAAGCATCCTGAAAAGTGCGAAGGGCGTTCACACAGCCGGATGTAAATGGATCTGTATCGCCGTAGCTCATGGCTATGGCAATACGTTTGCCTAAAAAAGGATTTTTGGCATAAGCCGGCAGGGCAAAACAGCGGTCCATAAAAATTTTGGTCTGCGCTGACATGGTAAACCAGTAGACCGGACTGGAAATAATCCAAGCATCGGCTTTAATTAACTTTAAGTAGACGGATTGCATGTCGTCCTTGGTCGCACAACCTTTGCTGTTATGTTTTTGGCAGGCGTAACAGGACTTACAGGGAGCAATCTTAAGGCCTTGCAGAAATATGGTTTCTACATCTGCCCCTGCAGACTTGGCTCCCTTGGAAATTTGTTCAGCCAAAATGGCACTATTCCCTTTTTCCCTTGGACTGCCAAGAATGACTATAAGTTGCTGTTTCGTTGTCTTTTCTTCCACTTTTTCTCCCTCCATTCATGAATGTTATTTTTCATTCCATCAAAGCTTCAAAGGATCGGTTCGTATAGAGGAGCCGTTCTCTCAATCGTTGGACCATAAATTTTTGAAAGACTGCTGCAAATTATGGATTTTTTCCCTCTATTGGCTTCAGAACCTTTACGGTTAACTGCCAAGAGACACTTTTCTTCTCATTTATAGCGAGGTCGTGGAAGGTGATCGTTGATTATAATTTCTTTTTGGATGGAAAGACTATAAAATAGGAATGAAATCAGAGTCAAGGAGAAATACCGAGAATAATGATCTCTCTTGATAACGTGTTACAAAAAATTATTATGGCCTTAACCAGGGAGATAAATAGTCTTGTTTGATATTTTTTAACTTTTTTGGACTTTTAAAGTCTTATTTAATAAAACCAGTTTGAACCAGTTGCCTGTTCCAGACTGGCCGGGAGGATAGAATATGAAAAAGCTCATTAGTCTCTTAAGCATCCTTTTTGTGTTAACCCTAATTAGTGCTGCCTAAACTGGCCGAAGCTGACCATGGGTCTGGAGGATTTCATGGATCTGGAGGGCATGGAGCATTTCATGGATCTGGGAGTCATGGAGGGTTTCGTGGATTTGGAGGGCATGGAAGGTTTCGTGGGCATGGGGGTTTTTTACCCGGTTTGATTATTGGCGGTGCCTTAGGTTGGGACTTGTGGCCTTATTATTACCCTCCAGAATATTATTATCCACCGCCACCAGATTATTATCTACCTCCGCCATATTATTATCCACCTCCAGCCGAAGGAAATCAGGTGCCGCCGTCGGCAAGCCAAGGCTCGGGTGGTCAGATGTTTATCTACCCCCGCCAAGGTCAAAATGAAGAGCAAAAGGCCAAAGATTTTGATAAGTGCCACGACTGGGCTGTTGGTCAGACAGGCTTCGATCCGGCAAAACCACTCGTTGGCGTCCCCGATGCTCAGACCATCCAAAAGAGCGCGGACTATTTTCGGGCGATAAGCGCCTGCCTTGATGCCCAGGGGTATACCGTAAGATAGCAATAATGGGCCATACGATGGTGTTTTGAATATGAAAGCTGACTGGGCTCGATTGAAGAGTAAGGCAAGAAATTTTTATTGGTTTTTGTCCACTTCTTTTGGGCGAGCCTTAATTCAACTATAGGTGTGTTGGAAAGGTATGTTGAATATCAAGAGAGGTGAAGATTATTATTGATTACTTTTTGAAATCTCGCATGGTGACCCAAGACATTAAAATCATTATTGCATAAAGTAGTTCTCAAGTTTCCTCGAAAATGGTCTCACCACACCAAATTCAAATGTTACAACTCTTGCTTGGGAGCTGGACTAAAAATTAAGGATTACCAATGGAAATATGGGAGAACTGGTTGGACTACCACGGCCTTGAATTTGAGGTGCAATTGCTCCTTGGGTGAGGATAAAAGGAGCGCTGTGCTTGAGGAGCGTCCGCCGGGGCAGCCTTGAGGGAAGACCAAAAAAGCTCAAAGCTGGAAGCTGAAAGTTCAAGGGAAAATGATATTTCTCGCCCGATCCCATGATGGCCCTATACCGTCTTTAAGGCCTCTTTGACACGCCCGGGGGTCATGGCCATCGTAAAGAGACGAGCGCCGGTAGCATCAAAAATGGCATTTGCAATTGACGCCCCCACGCAGGTGATGGCCGGTTCTCCTCCACCTTGGGGTTGAAGATCACGGTTTTCCACTAGCACGGTCTCGATCTTCGGCAGCGTGGAAAAGCGGGGAATCTCATAGGTATCAAAATTCTGAGTGAGGACCTGCCTGCCTTTGAATTCTACCTGCTCGGAGAGGGCATAGCCCAAACCCATGGTAAGGGCACCCTCCATCTGTAGGCGTGCCCCTTCGGGATTGATCACAAAACCCATGTCTTGGGCGCAGATCAACCGCTTGACCCACACCTTTCCGCTTGTCCGATCGACCTCGACCGCGGCCATGGTCGCCACATAGGCCCCTGCATCGGGGGCGCAGGCGAGGCCATGACCCCGTTTGCTTGGGCCTGCGCCCTTCTTCCACCCGAAGAGGTCGGCCGCAGCCCCGAGAGTGGCCAGCATTCGTTGATTGGTGAGGTTCTTCAGGCGAAATTCGAGTGGATCCGCGCCGATTTTCGCTGCCATGATATCGATCTGTGATTCTCTGGCAAAGGTGTTCGTGCTGTTCCCTGGTGCGCGCCAGGCTCCGGTCCTGAATAGTTGGCCTCCCGCATTGGGGGCCATCCAGCCGCCATAGGCCGTTTCCTTATGATGGGCCACGGCGTATAGTTGCTCTGCACCCCGCGTTCCCGCATAGTACGTATCGTACTTCCAGAAGGAGATCCTGCCCGCATCCGTCAATCCTGACTTTATCTTGATGATGGCTGCGGGACGGAAGGTATCATTAAAGAACTCTTCCTTTCTGCTCCACATGACCTGGACAGGTTTTCCAGTCAGCTTGGCGAGACGACCGGTCTCGACGGCCTGCTGATTGAAGGCCTTACCACCGAACCCACCGCCCACAAAGGGCGTAATGACGCGTACCTTTTGAGGAGGCATGTTGAGGGTCCGCGCCATCTCTTCCTTGAGCCCAAAGGGGTTCTGCGTGGAGGCCCACAGGGTGAGCTGGTCGCCTTCAATCTTCGCCAGGGCTGTATGGGTTTCCATGGCGGAATGGGCCACGTAGTGATCATAGTAAGTATGTTCAAAGGTTGTGGCTGCCAGGGCCTCGCCTTCCTTCAGGCTGCCCCCCTCTCCGAAGACCTGACCTTCCTGGGGCGCCGTTTTGAGGAGATGAGGGAAGATAGTGCTGTTGTCGATGGTGTTAAGAGAAACCTCGAACTCTGCCTTGATGAGAGAGAGGGCATTTTCAGCCACATCCGGGAGGGGATGGAGGACCGCCACCAGGTCCTTATCCTGAATCACAATGATTTCCTTATTACCCTTGAGGGCGGAAATATCGACCTGTTTCAAGGCGGCACCGTGAGCCGGTGGCCGGAGGATCTTCGCGTAGAGCATACCGGGTAGCCGGATGTCCCCCGTGAATAGGGCTTCCCCGGTCACCTTCTTGAGGCTGTCCAGGCGAGTGAGGGCGGTGCCCATGAGCTTGAATTCCGTTGGTTGCTTCTGCTGCGGCTTCGTCTGAAGGTGTTTCTGGATAACCTTACCCTCACAGAGTTGTGCATAGGTAACCTGTTTTGTCTTATCCTGCCGGGCTGTGACCATACCGTCCTTTACGATTAACCGGTCCACCGGTACGTTGAGGTGCTCGGAGGCCAGGGCCAGCAGCACGGATCGCGCCTCAGCCCCGGCCTGACGGAGAGCTGGGCCGAAAACGCGGGTGCTGAGAGACCCCCAGGTGCCCATATCCCAAGGGCATTGATCCGTGTCGCCCATGACCATGTCTATGTGCTTGACGGGTACGTCCAACTCATCGGCCAGCATCTGGGCGAGGGATGTCACAATGCCCTGACCCATTTCGATCTTACCGGTGAAACAGGATACGCGGCCATTCGCACCGATCCTCAAAAAGGCGTTAAAGTCGGTAGGCAAGGACTGCACGTTGGGAAAACGTTGGTTTCCCACCTGCGCGAGAATCACATCCGCCGAGAAGAAGATCATGATGCCGCCACCCACGACCTTGAGAAAATCGCGACGGTTGATGGAAAAACCCTGTGCTTGATCGTCGACCACCGTTGTGGAATGCCTATTAATTTTCATTTTGCCCTCCCTGTCGCCATGACCCGGGCTGCGCTCTGGACAGCCTTGACGATGCGGACATAGGATGAACACCGACAGAGGTTGTCATTCATGCCTGCTATGATGTCGGCCTCGCTTGGCCTGGGGTGCTCTTTCAGAAAGGAGTAAGCCGTGAGGATCATTCCCGGCGTGCAGAAGCCGCATTGAAGAGCGTCGTGTTCCACAAAGGCTTTTTGAAGGGGATGGAGCACCCCGTTTACGGTCAGGCCCTCGATGGTGACTACTTCTTTATCTTTTACGTCTTTGATGAAGGTCTGGCATGATCGGACGGCCTTATCGTTGATGAGCACCGTACAGGCTCCACAGTAGCTTTCGCCGCAGCCGTACTTGGTGCCTGTGAGGCCCAGATCCGTTCGGAGGATCCAGAGGAGGATTCGATTGCCGTCTACCTTCAGTCGGACTGGTTTATGATTGATCTTTAAGTTGATCGTTTCAATCATGACAACCTCCCCAAAAAGGGTTAAGAATATCTTATTTTATATGCCGGTTTTAGACACCGTTATAATTGTTTGTTGGGCATCCCCAGTTCTTGTACTGACTTTTATGGATAAAAAATTGCTTTTTTTGAAGAGTATAAAATGAGAAAAAGGTACGGTCAAGGAGAATAATTGGGCGGAAGGCAAAGAAGATAAAAGGGGTCTTCTGATGAAAATGGGGTTTTGTAGGTCTGGACTTTACCAAAAGAAGGGGAAGGGGGAACAGAAGAGTCAGACCCTTCCTGCCTGTGGACTACACCTACAACTCTTCTAGAGAGATCGTTCCGAAAATTAACGATTACCGTTTGAAATCTACAAGCTGCCCTACGGTAACATGAGCCAAACGACCTGAAAACCGGGATGATTTCCAGGGAATGGAAGGTGAAATATAAAAACGGAAGAATGTACTTTTTAGTTGAAAAAACATTTTAAAACCTACTATATTACCTGAAATCCATCTCAGGCCAGGGAGGACGTTGTGAAACGTTATTTGTATTTTATTATTTTTAGTATTTGGTCTTTCATCTTGATAGTCCCGGCTGTAATTCATGGAGAGACAATACAGGGTGA
>JBEKPQ010000157.1:0-7339 GCA_049520575.1 Thermodesulfobacteriota bacterium
ACAGCAGGCAACCAAAGACTTAAAAACTGCTGCTTTGTTAGGCTTGAAAGAAGCACAATATTTTCTCGTGTCACAAGAAATCGAGTGGTAAACATAAGGGAATACTTTTTGTCAGGTCGGTTTTATTTAAGTTTAATTTATTTTAGAACTATGTCCCCTTTCTTTCCGAAATCCTTGTTTCTCTTAAGGTCTATAAAGTTATTGAGTTGTAGATACTCGATGAATTCGGTCAGGTAAGGCAATGTGTGAGGAAATTTGAAGACTTCTTCCTGAACTCCTCAAACTCCCCTTTTTTAAAAAAAGATAAGGTTTCAACAATAATCGTTATCAAGCGATTTTTAAGGTTCAACCCTGCATAGTCCCGTTTTCTTCAGAAGACCCCAGGTACCCTTGCCTTCCACCCTATTTTCCGTCTTGATTCTGTCTTTTTCTTATTTTATACTCTTCCCATCAAAAAAATTTCTTACCAAATTTTAAGGATTTTAAAAACCATTCCACAGCCATCTCAACCAGTCTTTCTTGGTTCCAGACATAATTGGCCAAAAAGCAGGCAAAACCTTAGAGGGATCTATACCTGGTAGATTGAATAAGAGATTGAACGGTTGAGAACTCAAGAGTTTAGTGAATTAATGGAGTATTTCGGTTGAGCACTGAGAATAAAAAAATCCCTGATAAAAAGGGAATAAAAATGTACGGTACCTTCCGGGCTCTCCACTATCCCGGTTTCCGCTATATGTGGCTGGGACAACTCGGTCATTCGGCAACGATGTGGATGGAGCAGGTCGTGCGCCCTCTTCTTATCCTCGAGTTGACCGGCTCCCCCCTTCAAGTCGGATTTGTAGTAGCAGTGAGAATGGTCCCCCAGTTTCTTTTCGGACTTCTGGCCGGTGTTGTAGCCGACAGGTATAACAAACGGCTTGTATTGATGATCAGCCAATCAGTCACTATGATAATGCACCTCATACTCGCTATCTTTATACTCACCGGATGTCTTGAGGTCTGGCACGTTTTTGTTACTGCTTTTATCTCCGGCGGCTCTATGGCTTTTAACCAGCCAGCTAGGCAATCCATGATACCTCGCCTGGTTCCGTCAGACACCATACTCAACGCCGTCGCTCTGAATACCGCCGCCATGAACACCATGCGTATATTGGGCGCCAGCCTGGCCGGTGTATTGCTTATTTTTCTTGACTACGGACAGGTCTATCTGTTGAACGCCATTATTTTTATTTTTGTTATCTGGATGACAGTTAAAATTGCATTAGTGGAAAAACCTGAGGTTGCTGAAAAAACTTCAATACTTCATGACTTGCTGGAGGGATTCCGCTATATGGCGGCTAACCGCCGCGTATTATATCTAGTAGGCATGGCCCTGGTCATTTTCGTCATTGGCCTACCCTATCATCAGGTATTCGTGCCTCTCCTGGCACTTAATGTCCTGCATATCGGACGTTCCGGAGCCGGGTGGATGCTGGCTCTCACCGGTGTAGGTGCCCTCATCGGCTCCCTTACGATGGCCTCTGTCCGACAATTACCCCGGCGCGGTTTGATACTGATGGGTTTTCTTGTCATCTTCGGGTTGGCCCTGTTGCTCCTTTCGCAGAGCCGTCGGTTCTTCCTTTCCGCCATTGCTCTCATCATCGCCGGGGGTATGACAACAACTTATAATTCATTAAACATCTCTCTGTTATTCGAAGAATCACCACAGAATTTCCACGGGCGCGTTTTAAGTCTCATGAGCCTGGATAGAGGCTTTGTTTCGGTTGGTGCTGTTATGGCCGGCGGCCTGGCAGAAGCATTAGGCCCGCAATTCGGTCTTGCGGTCATCGCCCTCACCTGCATTGTTATCACCGTTCTATTGTTTTTCTTTATTCCTGCCCTCCGGAAAATCACCTAAACGACCCGTATAGCCACAAAGGCGAGTGTCATTAAAAAATATTCACGTTTTTTTCAGATGGCCCCCTTTGTTCCCTTGCTTTCCTGCCTGTTTATTCCCTTGACCGTGTCTTTTTCTTTCCTTCTGCTTTTTCCATCCTAAAGCAAATTCTATCCATTTACGGAGTTTTTATTTCTCGTGTCATGATGGATAGCACTACTACAGATGACATCAGGATCGCTGAGATAAAGAATGAATCACTGAAGGAAAGAGATACTGCCAGCCTGTCGGCTATCCCTCCAGAGAGACCTTCCCTGCTTAATTCTGCTTTATGATAAATGAGTTGGGCTGAATAAATAGTTCCGGCCAAAGCAGTACCAAGAGAGATCCCCACCTGTCTCGAAGTAGCGATCATAGCCGAAGCGGTCCCAAACCGATCTCCGCTGACTGCCCCCATAATGGAACTGTTATTAGGAGATTGAAACATGCCCATCCCTAAACCAGCCAATGCCAAGGCTGGGATAATATCCATCATTCGACTCTTAAGGTCAAATCCAAATATGAGCCAAAATGAGATGATGGTTAAAATAGCCCCCAAGGTGGCAAACCAAACTTGACTGAACCGGTCGGAAAGCCAGCCACTGATGGGGCCGATAACGATGGCAGTCATAGAGACCACCGCCATAATAACCCCGGCCTTTGAAGGAGTCATGCCGATTCCCTGTAGCAGGTAGAATGGCATGAGCAGAATATAAGCTGAATAGGTGAGAAACATTAGAAATAAGCTCCCCAAGGCGCTCGTAAAAACCAGATTCTTAAAAAGAGACAGGTCAACAATGGGATCCAAGGCATGTTTTTCAACAAAAACAAAAATGATGAGACTCAATAAACCCAAACCCATCAAAAAATAAAATATGGGAGATTTCAGACCGAACCGGTTGAGCTGGTTGACTCCGATCATAAAGCAGGCTAACCCTCCCGATGAAAATAGGGTCCCCCATAGATCGAATTTTATCTTTTCTTCTCTTCCTTGGTCTTTTTTAAGAAATAATATGGCCATAATCAGGACAATAAGCCCTAAAGGTATTCTTACATAAAAGATAGAACGCCAAGACAACCATCCCAGGAGAAATCCACCCAGAACCGGACCGCTGATTAAACCGGCAGAGACTGATACAGCTAATAAGCCAAGTCCCATACCTCGTTCGTTTGGTGGAAAGGCTTCGGTAACTATGGCCGCACCACAGGCTATGGCCATGGCCGAGCCTATGGCCTGAATAATCCGAAAAATAATGAGTTGGGTGACACTTTGAGATAAAGAACAAAATATTAGTCCTAATGTAAAAATTAGAATCCCGCCACTATATATCCTTTTCCGGCCGAAGAGATCGCCGACCCGGCCAAAGATCAGCAGCGGACTTGTACTGGCAAAGATGAAGGCTAATGATACCCATACTATCGTCGTAATCGATACATCAAATGTCTTAGTCAGTATTGGAAAAGAGATGTTGGTAATACTGGAATCCATGGTACCCATCATCGTCCCCAGCCCAACCGTAGCCATGGCTTTCCATTTATAAGCCGGTATCCATTTATTTGAAACTTTATGAAATGCTTCTATCTGATTATTTGGCATTCTATCCTTCCCGATTATAATGATCTCCCTTCATCAATAAAACCTCATCCACTATCACTATCTTCATTCCGGAAATATCGGTTGATGTCCGGGCAACTTCTAAATATTCATTTAACATCCTTATCTTGCTTCTCTCTAAAGGTTTAATTACTCCCGATCATATTCATCTGCTCAACTCCTGGAGGCATTCCGGTTTTCAGGTTTTCTGCGATCCAAGAATTCATCCCAGAAAAAAAGAGGCCATGTAAAACCTGGCCCGCTAAATCATCAGAGCCTCTTTCTCTTAAAAACGAATGACCTATCTCCCGGAAGAGTCCCAGATTATCTGCCGCTCTAAGGACAACCGGCAAGAAAAGATCTTCGCTGCCTAAAATTAACTGGCGGACATAACCTCTCATATCCCGAATCACGGGGAACAAATGGTTCTCTGTTACGGCTATTATAGTAATCTTTCCCTTGGACTTCGTCAAAAAGAAATTGAAAACATTTGATCCCCTTTCTTTCTATGAAAATACTTTCCAGCCGACTCATCTTCAGTTGGGGCGACTCGTAGAGTTCAATTTGTAATCGTTATTTTCCGGAATGGTCTCTTTAGAATAGTTGTGGGTGTACTCGATAAATTCAGTACGGTGAGGTTATGTTCGAGGAAATTTGAGGACTTCTTCCTGTAATCCTCAAATTTCCATTTTGAAAAAATCAGAAGAGTACAATGGTAATTAATAAAAATAGGCTTGATTGGGGGATTTTCTTGAACGAAAAGGGGACCGCGGTCCCCCTTTCGTTAGAGGAGATTATAAAAAACTATCAAATTCCAAAAGGCAAATCAGAAGGTAATTAGTACCCCTTTAAAGCGGCGAATCGATCCTTGTGATAGGTGGCGTCGCCGAAGGTCATTTCCGCTACCCTGGCCCGCTTCATGTAGAAGCCGATATCCTCTTCATCGGTCATTCCTATACCACCCAATATCTGTACCCCTTCATTGCTTGCCAATATATAAGCATCCGAACAGCGGGCTTTGGCCGTAGAAACCAGGGCTTCTTTGTTCTTATCGTTGGCGTCCAGAGCCCGGGCCGCAGCCATCACCACCGATCTGGAAAGTTCGATCTCCATAAATACCTTGGTGGCCCGGTGTTTAAGGGCCTGGAAGGTACCGATAACCACGTCGAATTGAACGCGTTCCTTCATATAACCCAGCATGCGATCGAATGCGGCGCTCATTCCTCCCAGCATTTCACCGCACAGGGCTACCGTGGCCAGGTCGATGACCTGGGCCAGTAATGGTCCCCCTTTATCAATCGTGCCGACGAGATTTGAAACCGGAATTTCTACGTCTTTCAGTTGGACCAGGGCTACATTTCTGGAGTCCACTCGCCATTGACGGGTGACGGTCATCCCTTTGGTTTCCTGGGGAACAAGAAAGAGTGTTATCCCATCGGCATCACCGTCTTTTCCTGATGTGCGTGCCGAGACGATAATCGCATCCGCACCGTACCCGTCAAGAACCTGGACTTTTTCACCGTTCAAGCGATAGCCGCCAGAAGTCTTAGTCGCTTGCGTTTTAATACGGTTAAGGTTATAACGCCCGCCTTTTTCCTGATAGGCCAGGGCCAGAACCTTTTCTCCCCCGATAATCGGGGCCAGCCATTGTTCGCGGAGTTCTTTGCTTCCGCCGAGCGACAAGGCCTGTCCGGCCAACATGATGGTTGAAAGAAAGGGTTCCGGTGCCAGGCCCCTTCCCAGGGCCTCTGTAACCAGGACTACCTCGGCCATGCCCAACCCCAATCCACCATCCTCTTCAGAAAAGTTAATGCAGGTCCATCCTAACTCAGCCATCTTCCCCCACATCTCTTTGGAGTAACCCAGAGGTTCCTGGTCATCCCTGAGCTTGCGCATGCGGGTGATCGGTGAATGGTCTTTTATGAAATCCTTGGCGGTCTGGGCCAGCATGGTTTGTTCTTCGTTGAGAACTAGTTCCATGATCATATCTCCTAAAATAAATTTTTAATTAGTGACAGGTGAAGTTCGTGCGCCTATTCCTATTTGTCCGGGAGCCCCAACACCTGTTTGGCAATGATGTTCAACTGGATCTCAGAGGTGCCGCCCTCTAAGGTGTTCCCTCGGGAACGCAACCAGGTTCGGCACAGCTCCAGTTCGTCCTCTTCAAAGCCTTCTCCTTCCCAACCCAGGCACTCCGGGCCCAAGATGGAAAGCAAAAGCTCCTGCCGCCTCTGGTTCAACTCCGTGCCGTAAACCTTGAAAATGGAGCTCTCCGGGCCGGGCCGGTGGCCGGCCTTGATGTTGTCACTGTTACGCTGGACCGTGAGCTGGAAACAGGACTCATCCATCTGGATCTGGGCCATCCTGTTTCGGATAACTTCATCGGCCAGCCTCCCATGGCTCGGGCCGATATACTTTCTGGCCGCCGCCTCCACGGGGTTTTCGGCCTTCGCCGTCACACTTCTGGTGCCAAGGGTGGCGATGGACGTTCGTTCGTGGCCCAGCAGGGCCTTAGCCACTTCCCATCCCCCGTTCACCCGGCTAAGGACGTTCTTTTGAGGCACGCGCACATCTTCGAAAAAGACCTCGCAGAAGATGCTGGCTCCGCTGATCAGTTTGATCGGTCGGATTTCAATGCCTTTGGTATTTAAATCAACCAGCAGGAAAGTGATGCCCACCTGTTTTTTGACTCCCGGGTCTGTACGTACCAGCATAAAGATCCAATCGGCCATATTCCCACCACTGGTCCAAATCTTTTGGCCGTTAAGAATATAATCATCCCCATCAATCACGGCCTTGGTCTGGATATTAGCCAGGTCCGACCCGGCATTCGGTTCTGAATAGCCCTGGCACCAGCGGATTTCCCCGTGAACAATTTCAGGGATAAACTTTTTTTTCTGCTCCTCGTTTCCGTATTGCAAGAGCGTAGGACCGATCATGGTGATCCCGAACCCGGTTAAAGGAGGCGGTAACCTTAGACTGGTCAACTCCTCGTTCAGCACCTTGGTCTCCTCTTTACTCAGACCACCGCCGCCGTATTCCTTGGGCCAGGAAGGCACAGTCCAGCCTTTTTCGGCCATCATTTCCAGCCAGGCCCTGGAGTCGGGATAAGGAGGGGGTGTTTTGGTTCCCCCCTGATAAACCGACAGGAGATCTCCCATCTTTCCCCGTAGGGCTTTGGGGGCCTTTTCTTCAAGCCAGCTTCGAACGGATGTTCTAAAATCTTCTAAATTTGTCATATAAACACCTCATCAATTATTGGCGGATCATTTTTTATTCCACCTGTTATCTTTTGTTTTGGAGTCCCTATACTCACAAACACGGCTCGGTCAAATAAAACCACCTTTATTTATTGCCGGAATATAGAAAATTTGACTTTATCTGTCAACATTAATATTATTAGCGAAAAGCGCGGGCACTAAAACCCCCGCAACCTTTAGTGGCATGCTCTTGACTAGTTTTAACTTTTTACGGTTTCATCAAATTTTTCTTGACAAACATTTAAGGCTAAAATTAAGATACAAAAAATACTGAAACAAAAAAAGAAGGATCATCTTTAAAAAAGTTGAGACGAAAGAAGGATTCAAAGGAAAATCGTTAAAACAGTTAAAACCCTTAGGTTCCGTTAAGCGGTTTGAATATACTGTCTTATTAACCATGAGTACAAGGAATCAAGACAGCAAGAAAAAAGAGACTATTTGAATTCTCGCTTGAAATCATAAAGACGTAAGGCTTGACAAATAGAAAATGGATAGGTAACAAGCCAGTTATGCTCAATTGGCGAAAACCCCTTCCCAAAAAATCAATCCCTTGAACCTTTGAATCCTCGA
>JBEKPQ010000158.1:0-7088 GCA_049520575.1 Thermodesulfobacteriota bacterium
GATACATTTAATATCTCCCAGTTTCATCGGTCTCTCCTCCTTTTCACAGTTTAACAATTAATTGGTTTATTAACCCTTGTCCCATCTACCGGGCTCGGAATTGAACCCTGATAATAAGCAGACAGTATAATTGTAAATATCACCCTGGTAGTCAAGTCCAAAATGAATCTTGAAGAAAATTTAAAGGAAACAGTCTCAGCCGATTTCCAATGGTTTTGTTGGAAAGAATATAAGACAAGGAAAAGACACGGTCAAAGAGAAAAGCAGGGAGGAAGGCTAGGGGACAAAGGACGTCTTCTTCTTCATTCAGGCAGGAATCGAAAGACCTTCTTTGGGCCGATAGGTTGCTTAAAATATCAGTATTATGTCCCTCGTATCAAAATTGAGCAATTCAAACCCATCCAGCAGTCGAAAGCAATCCGAAAGGTAATTAAACTCTGTAGAATTTTCCTTAAAGCATCTTTAAACAAACTTTATTACCTATTCCCGCTTATGTTAATTATGTCGAATAACGCTTTGATAATTAAGGGAACTTATAGGGACAGGATCGTGGATTTTATTTTTTTTTACCCAACTATTATTTCTTCCACTTTTCCCGCTACCTCCAATCCGGCATTTCTACCTGTATCTTGAAGTAATATTGTTTTACTTTTTTTATCGAATAATTGAACTTCTATTTTAGCCGTCATGCTTTCCTCAATTCGTCCATCCATAAATCCTGAAATTGGGGAGGCGAGTTTAGTTGCAGCTTTCCTTCGGGCAACGATTTCTAATCGATGTTTTTCATTTTCCATCACTAATTCCACTTTCTCCTGATCCACAAATGATTTGTGAAGCCGGGTGAAATTATAAGTCGTAAATTCGATCAAGCGATCAAATAACCATACCCCGGCAATAAATCCCACAAAAAAACTTCCCAGCCACGGTATCTTTGCCACCGAAACCTTTAAAGAAATATCAGGCTGACTAAAATGATTAGTCTGAATCCAAATGTATCCGCTTGGAAAGGAATGTCCCCAGTCTTTTTCCATGTATCCCCTGCCATTTGAAAAATCAATCGTTTCATGGTGGATGGTCAACTGCCCCTGAATGGTATGATCCATACTCAATATCCCATGATAACATTCCATAAAAGGAACAAAGGAAAAGGGACCCATGACGCCGGGAGAATACCAGCTATTCGGCCACGGTATTTGATGTTTAAAATGCAATTGCCCTTTTACTGTAGGCAAATCCAGTTGAAATTTTTCACCCGAAAAAAAATTATTGGCTATTCGAATTTCGAATTTTCCGGTTTCAGGAAGAAATTCTTGTGCACCGAACTTATGATATTCAGAGGTTAGGGTTTTTCCATCCAGTACTTGTACAAAGGCCTGTTGCACTCCATTTTCATCCATAGCGATACCGGGAATAAATGCAAATGCTTTGTTTTCTTCGGCATTCACCACTTTGTAATACCACCCTTCAAAATACTTTTTGGTTTTCCCCCAACCATGATATTGTTCCGGATGAAACAGGGCTTGTAGTTTTTTTATCAGCATAGTAAAAAAATTCTGAGACAAAACTTAAATGTACACAAAATTCCAGATTCCTTGTTGCCTTGGACAATACCGAATAAGGTTAGCAACAAAGAAACCCTCCGTCAAAAAGCTCTGTCATCCACCCCAAAACAAAACCCCCATTTGTCTTATTCAGAAAATGGGGTCTTGTAGGACTGCTTCATGGACCAACCTTGCGGGCTTAACAAATAAATTTTTGTTCACCGCAGAGCCGTGAAGATCGCAGAGACATTATCTGTTTTGTTCAATCGGTTATCGGTGGGATTGGACAAAAACAACTTATAATAAACAATTTAAAACATATCCGGCAGTTAAAGTTAATCCTAAGGGATTACGACTCTTTTACACCGACTGTTCGGGAAGGCGGTTTAGCGTTTGCGGATATATTCCGACAAATAGCTCATCCCGAGGAAGAAGAGAGTCAAAATGATAATGATGGGATAGGAAAACCTTTGGAAAAGCCAGCGGCGTAAGAGGACAGCCAGTCCGATGCTCAAGACGGCTCGTATTAAAAATTTCACCCAGAGGGGCATTGGCTCATTTCCTTATTTGTGTCGTTCGTCACTCGTCACCGAATTTTATTCTATTATAATTTTTTTCTTAACCAATCCAGGGCCAAAACAGCCACTCGGTCGGGCAGTGTGTCACCAAAACCGCCTATTCGGTATGAAAAGACGTCTTCCATTTTTCCGGCCAGGGCCAGAGAAAGGGTTCGTTCGTTGGCTGTGCCCTCCATCCAGACCGCAAGGCCAAGATCGGATGAAAACATTTCCCTGATCTTTTCAGCCAGAAACAGGGCCATGGCCTCCTTGGCGATGGCCGGTTTTGCAAAAGGCCATTTTTGTCTTGAAGCCAACAGCAGGCCGCCCATGAACCAAGGGCTGGTTGTGGCCTGGAGTCTTTGGCTGATCCTCCCGGCGGTAAAGGTTTCTACCAGAGACAGAGTAATTTTTTTCCCATCCAACAAACCGGTCGCCACCCCTTCCAGGGTCTCTTCTCCCTGCCCAAAAATCAGTGTTCCCAAACGCCCGCGGATCTTGGCTTCCATCCCGGCTATAATCGACTGGGTTTCTTTTTTATCTTTTCCGTGGGCCGTGATCCGAATCTTGATCTCACCCAATGAGGCCAGCAGACCGATAACCGGATTGGTACTTTCTCTGATAAGATCGCCGATCTGGTCGTCCACCCGGCTTTCACCCAGACCGCAGACCTTGAGGACCTGGTATTCGATCAATCCCTGATCTCGTCCCAGTTTCTTTTTTAAAAAGGGCAGGACCGTGTCCTGTATCATCTTTTTCATTTCCTGGGGAACCCCCGGCAGGACGACAATAATCTTTCTGGCCTCTGTTTCCAGAATAAATCCCGGGGCCGTTCCCTGGAGATTGGGAATAAGGCGGCCCCCGGAAGGCAGATAGGCCTGTTTACGATTGTTTGGGGCCATGACAAAGCCGGCCCGGTCAAAATAGGATTTTATGAGCTTGAATTGTTTGGGATGGAAGACCAGTTTCCTCCCGTAAACCTCGGCTACGACCTCCCGGGTCAAATCATCTTCCGTGGGACCGATCCCACCGGTGGTAATGACGACCTTGGAACGACTGAGGGCCCGGCGAATGACGGAGTTCATCCGTTTTCGATCATCCCCGACCATGGTTTGAAAAGCGGTTTCCAGGCCGATCTCCTGCAACCGGCTGGCCAGATAAGGTGTATTGGTATCCTGGATCTGCCCCAGAAGGAGTTCCGATCCAATAGCTACAATTTCAGCCGTATTTTTTTTCATGTTTAGCGCATTCCTTTTGACGGACCAGGTTTTGGCTTTTGGACTTTGCCCCAGTCCGGTTTTCTTTTTTCGAAGAAGGCCGAGATACCTTCTCTCTTTTCCTCTTCGGGGACTTGGTCTTCAAGATACCCGCCCATGGCCCTGGCTTCATCATAGGGCAGGTTGTATCCCCTGAGAAGATGTTCTTTCCTGGCCTTCAGATGAGATGGACAGTTGCCCATCAAGGTTTCCGCCATTTCAAAGGCCGCCGGCATCAAATCCTTAAGGGGAACGATTTTGTGGATGATTCCCATTCGCAGGGCTTCTTGGGCGTCAATCCTTAATCCGGTTAAGCTGAGATACATAGCATTGGACATCCCTATGTTGCGGGCCAGCATTTGGGTTGAAGACGGTGAATGGGCCCCGAATCTGACTTGCTGCAGGCCGAAGGTGGCGTTTTCCGCAGCTATCCTGATGTCGCATTGCAGGGCATGGCATAATCCCCCGGAGAGACAGTAACCGTTGATGGCTGCGATAATCGGTTTGTAGATCTTAATGTCCCCTTCGTGAAACATTCTTCCCCTGGGAAAAGGGATGGGCGCAGTCTCTCCTTCTTTCGGGGGAACCATTCCCCTCATATCGGCCCCGGCACAGAAAGCCTTATCTCCGGTTCCGGTGAGAATGGCCACATAGAGATCAGGATCATCCCTGAAGTCCAGGAAGGCATCCCCCAACAACAGACAGACTTCTCCGTTATAGGTATTCATCTTCTCAGGTCGGTTTATGGTAACCAGGGCAACAGGACCTTTCTTCTCATAACGCACTAAAGATTCAGACATGATTTCCTCCGTGTTAGGGTTGAAAAATTGACAGGAACGTGTTTTTGGGATAGAAGAATATTAAAATAGAGATAAGGCAGGGTCAAGAAGAAAAGAAAAAAGAAAGGAAAACCTATTCATGAAGTATAGACCTTTCGGCAAACTCGATTGGCAAGTTTCGGCCCTTGGTTTCGGGGCCATGCGGCTCCCGGTGATTGATGATGATACGACCAGGATTAATGAACCCGAAGCCATTAGTATGATACGGTATGCCATTGATCACGGCGTTAATTATGTGGATACGGCTTTGCCCTACCACGGCGGGCACAGCGAAGAGGTGGTCGGACGGGCACTGAAGGATGGGTATCGGGAAAAAGTCAAACTGGCTACCAAAATACTACCCCGATTTGTCCAAACCCTGGCAGATTTCGATCGTATCTTGAACGGACAATTGAAACGGCTACAGACTGATCATTTGGATTTTTATCTCCTCCACGGACTCAATAAAACCACCTGGCCGAAGATCCGTGACCTGGGAATCTTTAAATGGGCAGAAGGGTGCTTAAAAGAAGGGAAATTTCTCCACCTGGGATTTTCGTTTCATGATGATTTTGAGGTGTTCCAGGAAATTATTGACGCCTATGATCGATGGACGTTCTGTCAAATTCAGTACAATTTTATGGATACGGAGTATCAGGCCGGCACCAAAGGGCTCCAATATGCCGCTGAAAAGGGATTGGCCGTTGTGATTATGGAACCCATACGGGGAGGAATGTTAGCCAAGAACCCTCCGGAGTCGGTGTTGGAATTATGGGCCTCTTCCCGATGGAAACGTTCTCCGGCCGAATGGGCCTTGCAATGGGTCTGGAATCATCCGGAAGTCTCCACGGTCCTCAGCGGGATGACGACCATGGAACAGGTGGTGGAAAACGTTGCGGCGGCCGATCGTTCGGAATTCAATATCCTGAGTGAAGAGGAATTGGCCTTAGTCAAAGAGGTTCAGGAGGAATACCGGAAACGGTCCCCAATACCTTGTACCCAATGTAAATATTGTCTCCCTTGCCCGAACAAGGTGAACATCCCCGGTATCCTGGGTTTATACAATGACGCGGCCAAGTATGACGATCTCAACAGGGCCCGGTTCCTGTATACCATACGGATCCAGGAAGATGAACGGGCCGATCAATGTCTGGACTGCAAGGAGTGCGAAGAAAAGTGCCCCCAAGGAATTCCTATTTCAGAATGGATTCCAAAGGCGAATGAACTGCTTGCCCCGAAGGATTAATTAATTTGGATCATCTCCAAAAGAATTGGAGATGATCCAAGGATTCAAGGGGCCCAGAGCCTGCGACGAGCCCATCGACAAGCTCTGGGCCTTGAGTTTATCGAAAAGGCTCAGCCGAGACGGTCAAGGATTCAAGGGAAAAATATAAAAACGAGTAAAAAATATACTTTCCCTTTACATCGTGAAAAAATATTGTCTTATTAAAATCGCAAGAAAAAGATTACATTTCTAATTCTTGCTTGAAATCAGAAAGGCTAACGCTCTTTCATCGATCTTCTTTATCATAGTAATGAAAAACAAAAAAGTCGGTTAAGCCAAGTCGAAAAATGTATGTCTTAAGAAGTCAATCACTTGAACCCTTGAATCCTCGCCCCCTTTTTATATCTGACTGTAACCCGTTCCGACAGTATCAACCCCACGCCCTGCGGCCTTCTCGATCCAGCCGAACTCCTTCAGAATGGCCTGGCTGTAAGTGACACGACCGGTGACCTTATCCAGCGGCTCTGTGGCCAAAAGAAGAATGGCCCGAGCCATCATGGCGGGCGGCTCACCGCGAGGATCATCATAACCCGTTACCAACTTGTGATACACTGTGCCCGGAGTCGGAACGACCTTGGATGGCGATAGGCAGGTTACCGAGATCCCGTACTGATAGACTTCCTGGGCCAACCCTTGAGTAAACCGCTCTATGGCCGCCTTGGTTGTCCCATACATGGTCCCTCCAGTTCCGGAAGCTTTATAAGGCCCGCGCCCCGGACCGATGGCCGCCCCGGAAGAGACACTTACGATGGCCCCTTTCCCTCGTTCGATCATGTCCGGCAAGACCTTCTGGGCCAGCATGAATGGACCATGCACGTTGACAGAAAAGGCCCTGACCCATCGGTGAACAGGATATTCCTTGATGGGAATGTAATAATTCAAGGCCGCATTGTTGACTAATACATCTACCGGACCGAACTCTTTGCGGGCCTTATTTACGAGATTCTCACAACTGCTTTCGGATGACACATCGGTTTGAACGGCCACAGCTGTGCCCCCGGCCTTTCGAATCTCGGAAACCGTTTCATTGATGGATCCCCCGAAGGCATGTCCGCCTTCTTCCAGGGTGCGAGCGGCGCAAACCACTTTTGCTCCTTCAGAGGCAAAAAGGGTACTGGTTGCCTTTCCAATACCGCGACTGGCACCGGTGACGATAACGCATTTACCATCCAACTTTCCCATAAAGACCTCCTTTGTTAGTAAGAAAAAAGGGTTCAAGGATTCCAGGATTCGAGGGTTCAGCCGCTCGACTTCGTCGAGCTATAGAAAAGGTTCCCGTACGGTCGGCTTTGCCGACCTAAAAGGAGGCTTCCGAATGGAAGCCGGACCGGGGAACCCGGGTTTTAGCTTCCATGCCTTCCCATTGATTCCTTGACCCCTTGACCCCTCGAATCCTTAAAATAATTTTAATTTTCATAGTCCCTGCTTCAATCTGATATCCGGCATCAGGGATTTTTATTGGACGAAAAGAATATAGGACAGGAAAAAGATACGGTCAAGGGGAAAAAAAGAGGGCGAATTGAATCATATTAAATGTTACCAAGGGGGTTAAACTAAAAGGATCGTTGACTCATAATTAATGTTACCGGAAGGAAGTGTCCGGTAGGAGGAAAAATTATGAGTCCACGATC
>JBEKPQ010000159.1:0-6894 GCA_049520575.1 Thermodesulfobacteriota bacterium
GAACTTCAATACGGCAGGATAATCAACGTTTGGGAATTAAACCGGCATTTCTATTTCTATGATTTAGGTAAGGCTTTTGCATTAACCGGGGATAGACGGTTTGCCGAAACGCTTATCCGTCACCTCGAATCCTGGATTGATCAAAATCCTATTGGAATAGGTATTAATTGGTATAGTCCCATGGAATGCGGGCTCAGGCTTGTCAGTTGGCTTTGGGGTTTATTTTTTATTTCAGAAAGGGGAAGATCCGGTAACGATCTTTCTCTCATATTGCCCCCTGAAAACCGGCAAAAGATTTTAACCTCAATATACTGGCAGACTTATTATATTGAAAAGGATCTTTCTAAATATTCCTCCGCCAACAACCATTTGGTTGGTGAGGCTTTAGGCCTTTTCTGGGTCGGATCTTTGCTTCCCTTTCTGGGTCGGGCTCAAACATGGCGTCGGAAGGGATGGACCATCCTAGTTCGGGAAATTGAAAAGCAGGTTTTTCCCGATGGGGTCTCTAAGGAACAAAGCACCCGATATCTTTTTTTCCTTTTTGATGTGTATGCCTTGGCCATCCGCTTAGCTCAAAAGCAAAGTCTGGCGATTCCTCGGATCATTTGGGATCGTTTGGAAAAAATTTGTGAATACATCATGGCCCAGATGGATGAGGGAGGGAACCTTCCTGATTGGGGGGATTCCTCAGACGGCCTGGCTTGTAGGCTCCACGCCACTTCTTTTCACCCTTATCGGTCCCTCTTAACGAACGGGGCGATCTGGTTCAATCGGGGAGATTTTAAATATTGGGGTAGAAGGCTTGATGAGCGCAACTTCTGGTTAGGCAGCAAGGATGAAATCCAAAGGTATGAGGAATTGGAACCAGAGGCATCTGAAAGGGAATCTCGGATTTTTCCGGAAGGAGGACAACTTATTTTAAGAAAGGGGAGGGAGGGTAACGAAGCCGTTCTATCTTTCGATGCCGGTTCTTTTGGTTTTCTTTCTATTGCAGCCCATGCCCATGCCGATGCCCTTTCTTTTACCTTGAGCGTAGGAGGGACTCCGATTTTAATTGATCCCGGGACCTATCTTTATCATGATGGGGGGAAGTGGCGTTATTATTTTCGGGGAACCCGGGCTCATAATACCATTGAAGTGGACGGCCAAGACCAGGCCGTTTCCGGGGGGCCCTTTATGTGGTTTTCCAAACCCAAGGTTTTCATGACTAGGTTCGTATTAAACCCCGATTTCGATTATATTCAGGCCCATCACAGCGGATATGAACGCTTGGCCGAATCGGTGCGACATGAACGGTCCGTTTTTTTTGATAAAAAAGAAACCTTTTGGGTCATCAAAGATAATTTGGAAAGTCAGGGATCTCAATCTATCTTTCAGACCTTTCATTTCCATCCCGAATGCCAACTGAAATTTATCGATAGTCATCTGTTGGAGGTGGCCGTAAATAATAATTCAATTTTATATCTCAAGGTGGATCCTAAATTTCGGTCTTCCTTACACCGCGGAGAAGAAGATCCACTCTTAGGTTGGTTCTCTCCGGCCTTTGGTCAAAAATATCCGACGACTACCTTGGTCGGGGAGAAACAGATAAAAGGGAGCGAGACTTTTTTAACCCTACTTTGCCAGCCGAAGGCTTATGAAATGGTATTAAAGAGGGTAAGTCAGGAAGGTTCGGGGGATCATGACGCTTTCCTGACCAGTATGGTCCTTTGAATTGCGTGTTAGGGTTTGAATTTCTTTATCCCCTAAAAAGATTGAAGCTTTGTTTCGATCCGGAACGTAAAATGTAATCCCTTGAAGTTCAGCCAGGATGGGTTTTCGGAAACCCTGGATAGGGTCGGCCAGGTGGTGGATGGTAATAATGGCACCTTTTTCAGCGGAAAGATCGTAGCTCCATTGTAGATATTTATGGACCAGACAAAAAATGAGTAGTTTTAAAGTGGTGGTGATATAGATATGGCCGGACTGGTATTCTTCGGCTAAGTGACGAAGGGCCGCCTGGGTTGGTGCGGAAATCAGTTCAGGTGGTTCGAAAAATCCGAAATGGGTATATAAAATGGTATACCCCTCAGAGTCGACCAAGGCCTTCAGAACCTGAGGGCGGAGCATATAGCTTAATTTGGGGCTTGATGGACGGGGTTTTTCCCAATGGTTATTGCAACGAATAAATTCATAGATGTGGTGTCCATCCCGCAAGGAGGCTATCCGTATTAGGAGGTTGTGGCCTTGGATGGCGAAGCGCTGGTTGCCTAGACGGGCCAAGGTTATTTTGATTATTTCTTTAGTTAGATTTATGAGGGAGGCCCGGCGGTGATCGGGATCGAAGATCTGGGCCAAGGCCTTTGGTGTAATGGGGGTCTCTTGTCCGATCAGGGTAGTACATGGACCCATCCAGGCAAATTGGATACCATAGGCCAAAGTAATATCGGCATGATAGGCGGGGGACTCCTTTTGATCCCCGTTCCCTTTCGAGTTAAAATGGCCTAAGTTGGTAGGAAAGGTTGAATGGTCAAGCCAGACTTTAACCTTACAGCCATCTTGCTCAAGGGCTTCGATAATTTTTAAGACATCTTGGCGGGAATTGGACCTTTCTCCATAGGCATGAAGACAGTCAATATAACCGGCCCTGATGAAGTCCTTAATGATGGCCCGGTCGTTCGGCCGGTTGGAAAAATAGGCGAAGGTATCTCGGACCCGATTAGGGAGAAATGAATTTCCGATTTCCAGGCCAATTCCCGGACCCCAGGGAGTTGGACGATCTGTATTTAGAAAGGTCTGGATGGACAGAAAATCTTCGGCGGTGTCGGTCCCATCAATATCACTGCAGATCGACAGGGCCGATTTAAAAGGATAGGGGAATTTTCGTAAGGTCACTTTTTCCACAAAAGAATACCGCTTGAACGGCCTTATTAGGGCCGTCGTTGCCGAGTGCTTAAAAATAGGTAATAATGTATAACAGTTCTAAGGCAAAAGCAATAATCGAATCTTGGTCGATATTGCCGGAAATACCAAGGTACGAACAGTTCCATTGGGGGGAAATAAATCTTTTTCGCAGATTTCGAGACAGGGATTTATTTAATGATCACACCCTCTGGTTCGCTTATGGCCGGCAAGCCTTAAGACATGGATTAAAAATTTTAGGAATATCGGCGGGAGATAAGGTGCTGGTTCCGGATTATATTTGCAATGTTATCGAATCGGCGTTTTTGGCCTTAAAGATCGAGATCTCCTATTATGCCGTTCAAGAAGACTTGACCCCTGATTTCGAGGATATTAATAAAAAGATCGATTCTCGAACCAAGGCCCTTTTAGCGGTTAACTATTATGGTCTCCCGGCCCCGATAGAGGCAATAAAAACATTCTGTGCTGCCCACAGGTTATTTTATATCGAAGACAACGCCCAAGGCTTTTTTGGCAAGAAAAACGATCAACGGTTAGGGACCTTTGGGGATATCGGATTTACCAGCGTTAGAAAATCGATTCCAATGATCCATGGCGCCATTTTGAATATTAATCCTGAATTGGGCGTACCCATCATTCCTCCTGCGCAGCGGGAATTTAAGGTTTTAAAGAGTTCCACCAAATATTTTATTTACTATATGATGCAATACCTCTTAAATTCGAAACTTCCGCCTTTTTCTCAAATCAGAAGGCATCAAAGAAAAAAAAAGATGACCCTTTGGGAAAATGCGATTCAGGAACAGCCAGACCGGTTCCTGGATATTCGTCTCAACTCTGTTGTCCCTGTACTAGTGACCTTTTTGAATTATCAAAAAATGATTGAAAATAAAAGGAAGAAGTATGAACGAATATTAACCTTTTTAAAGGAACAGTCCCTGTTCGCGGGGGAGATTTTTACTAAAGATTTCCTCCCAGAGATGGTTCCCTTTCAAATTCCATTTTTGGTAAGAGACAAAAAAATTGATAAAGGTGAATTATTAACCGTACTAAATCAAAATGGCGTGGAGGCCTTTTACTGGCCGGATTTGCCTCATACCGTTGTGGATGATCCCGATTTATATCCAGCGGCTAACTATTTAAAAAATAACTTAATACATTTTCCCGTATAATTTTCAAATGAAAGAGATCTATTAGATGGTTAGGCCTGGAGAAAAACCTGTTGCTCCCCCGTTACGGGCCGGAGTAAATGTCCGCTTGATCAGGGATCGGTTAGGGTCGGAATTCGGCCGTATTCTGGCCGTTGGTTGCGGGTCGGGGTTAGAAGCCCTGGCTTTGGCTCAAGAGTTCAAGTCCAAGGTTGTTGGGATTGATTTGGACCCCACCGGTTTTAATCCAGAGGCGGCAGAAAAGGCGGATCTCAAAAAGGGAGACGCCACCCAACTAGAATTCTCCAATGAAGAATTTGATTTAATTTATTCCTGCCATGCCCTGGAACATATTCCTCAATTTGAAAAGGCATTGAGAGAAATGGGCCGTGTATTACGAAAGGGAGGGGGATTTTTTATAGAAACCCCCAATTGTGCCCGTTTAATCGGGTACCTGGGGAGTGAAACAGCCACATGGAAACAAAAAATAGTTTGGAATTGGTATGATTGGAAGGCACGATGGGAAGGAACCTTCCGAAATGATCTTGGAGCTCACGCCGGTTTCTTTAGCGATGAATTAAAAAAGGAATTGGAAAAAGTCTTCGGATATTCGGAAGAGATTACTCTGCCTTATTACTTGGAATTGTATAACCCAAGGGCCAGTCTAATTAAAGGGTTGGATCGCTCCGGTTTGGGAAAATATTTGTTCCCGTCGATTTTTTTTATAGGGAGAAAATAACGGATGAAAACAACCTTAAAATTTATGCCGTTACTACTTCTGTATATCTTCATCATCATGATATTTTCAGATAACAGCCTTTTCTTTGATGAATCACGTTATTTAATGTTTGCCAATAATTTATCTCACGGATATTATTCACCCCATACAAAGATTAATCTTTGGAACGGACCGGGTTATCCACTTATTCTACTTCCCATTGTTTTGCTAAAGCTGCCTTGGCTATGCGCCAGACTCTTGAATGCCCTATTCTTCTTTGGAGCGGTTTTATTTTTTAATAGGACATTACGGCTTTATCTGGAGGACCGTCCGGCCTTTTATTTTTCCTATCTTTTGGGCCTTTACCCTCTCTTCATTAGACATCTCCCCTTATTGTATACAGAAACCCTGGTGTTATTTTTAATTTGTGGATTTATATTTTATTTTTGTCGGGCTAATCGATCCCCCGGAGCAGCATGGGTTGAAGTGATTCTGGCTGGTGTTTTCGCCGGTTATCTGGCTTTAACCAAGGTTTTTTTCGGCCATGTTCTTCTTTTGGGTTTGGTAGCCTTTGCCATATTCTATGGTTGGAAAAAGAAAAAGACGTTTAAAAAAACCTCCTTGGTTTATTTATTGGCTTTAGTCGTCTGTTCCCCTTATTTACTCTACACGTATTCTTTAACCGGTAAGATTTTTTACTGGGGTGATGCCGGCGGGTTAAGCTTGTATTGTATGTCCACCCCCTTCAAAGAAGAATTAGGGGATTATTTTGGTCCAACCAAGATCGAAGATAACTTACCCTGGATTAAAAACCACGAAAAATTTTTTAATGAGGAAATATTCCCACGTCCCCCAATACAACAAGATGAAGTGTTTAAGAAACAGGCTATTCGGAATATTCTGGATCATCCTATGAAAATATTTATGAATTGGCTAGCCAATATAGGACGCTTGCTATTTAATTATCCTTATTCCTATACTTCACAAAAATTATCCACTTACATCTATATGATTCCTAATATGTTCCTGGTCGTTATGATGGCCTTTTCCATATACCCGACTTACCGGGCCCGAAAATGGATTCCCTTTGAAATTTACGCCCTTTTAGCTTTTGGGTTGCTGGCCTTTGGCGGCAGTTCCTTATTAAGTGCTTATGTTCGCCAGTTCTTGCCATTAATACCTATTTGTTTTTTATGGGTAATTTTTGTGTGGATGAACGTTGTGAAGATCGAGATAAAATAAACCGATTAAGAGTAAGAGAGATCCATCTCGACAAGGATAAATCCTGGGAATTTTAACTGGGAGAAATCAGTTAATGAAATTTAATCGTCCTACTCTTATCCTGATAGGCATTATTATGGTTGGATTTTTCCTTGGAGTAATCGGAATAGGCTATGGACTTCCTAACCTGTATCATAAGGACGAACAATATTATGTCAATTTGGCCCTCAGCTTTGGAATGGGAGATTTTAATCCCCATATTTTTGAGAACCCCCCTTTGGCTTCTTATCTTTTATTTGTCCTTTATGTCTTCTATTACGTATAGTTGAAAATTTTTGGAATCATCGCCAATCCTTCAGATTTTCTTGAACTCTATCTTACCAATCCGTCGTCTTTTCTGCTGATAGGAAGATCCTTTCTTGGGCTGGTTATGGGGACTGTTTCGCTGCCGGTCATCTATTGGCTCGGGAAAAAATTATTTTCCCGAAATGTTGGATTGTTATCCGCCTTTTTCCGGGCTCTCTCCACTTTGCATGTCCGTGATAGTCATTATGCCTGTAATAATATCCTTCTTATGTTGATGATTATGCTTTTTTATCTTTCGATCGTCCAATTATTAGAAACTTACCAAAATAGATATTTGATCGCTTCGGCCGTTTTTTTAGGACTGAATATCGAGACAAAATATAATGCCGGCCTGTTACTCATTCCAGCTCTTTTTGCTTTTATCCCACTTTATGGAAAGGATTGGAGTCTGAAGATTAAGAGAATAATCCTATTTTTATTATGGGTCTAGACTAGATGAGAGTATATTTTCTCACTATTTTTAGAATGAGTTGATAAATATTTTGGTTTCGATAATTGAATCGGAATTCGCACTCTTTGAGATGGAGATAAAAGGTTGTTTTA
>JBEKPQ010000160.1:0-6805 GCA_049520575.1 Thermodesulfobacteriota bacterium
TTAAAAAGGTTCCCGGTTGGGAACCGATCGTCGAGCTTTTGAAAAGGCTCCCAGTCAGGAGCCGGATGCCGACCTATATAAAAGGCCTCCAAGGAGGCCGGCAGGACCTTTTTGAGCAACCTGTAAAATGGAGTTTTTCCGCATCTTGTTAAAACTCAACATTTTCTAGGTCCTAGATTCGTGCGCCATCCTTCAATGAGGGATATATGGAAATTTATGCTTGCAAAATCTGTCCCTTTTTCGTTTCGAATCTATGAAAAACTGGTGCTGCATAAAATCAAATGGAGAGCATTCAATGAAACAACGTATACTTATTAGATCGGCTATTCTTTTCTTTTTTTTGACAGGCCTCTTCCTGCAGACGCTGGCCTATGCAGAATCCTGTGAGAAGGTCGTCCAGGCAGTCAATGCGCGGCTCTCGTCCGGAATCGACGAACAGGAGCTGACCGAAATACTTCGCAGTCTGAACATGACCAACAACAAAAGGCTTCCGCCTAAGTTTGTGAATAAGCATGAGGCCTGGTCACAGGGATGGAAACCCGGAAGTGATTTGTGGTCAGTGAGCGCGCTCAGAGGCTCGAGCATGGGCGGCGACCATTTCAAGAACCTGGAGGCCCGATTGCCCGATAATCAATGGCGCGAGGCGGACCTCGACTATAAGGGCGGATACCGGGGCGGCAAACGCCTTATTTTTTCCCGGGACGGGGAACGATTTGTGACCGTGGATCACTACAAGACCTTTATGGAGGTGCCGGCATGCCGATAAAACGATGTACGTTAAATGGGAAAACGATACGTTCGCTCGATGATCTCTATGATCGGATCTCGATCCTCATCAATCTGCCGGAGCATTTCGGGCGTAATCTCGATGCGCTCTGGGATGTCCTTTCCACGGACGTCGAAGGTCCGTTCGAGATCATCTGGAAGAACGCGAATGATTCAAAAAGGTCGATGGGCAAGGATTTTGATCGGGCCGTGAAGTTGTTGCGGAATTTGGAAAAAGAACGGGACGATTTCAAATTAAAAATCAATCAGTAATATAGTCACTAACACATTAATGAAAATTGCCGAACATCGGGATTCCATTAGGCTATTATGAGGCGGGAAATAAAATGGTTGATTGCAAGGCCCGCCCCCTTTTTCCACTCAGGTGACTAAAAAGTTTGAGGAACTCTCCCGGTCCTATAGCCTGGTCAACTGAGCCGATAAAGAGCAAGTCAAGGAGTTTAGTGAAAACACAAATAGCCGCCGCCTTGAGTAAGATTTTTGGTCAGACAGGAACCGAAGTCAAATAGAAAGGGGTTGTTCTTCAGCCAACGAAAGGACTGTTTATGTTAAATTTTAATATTACTCCCGAACAATTGGAAATTCAAAACAGGGCCAGGGAATTTGCTTTGAAGGAAGTGTTGCCGGCTTCCTGGCACTACGATGAAAAAGATGAAGCACCTCTTTTCATCCTGAAAAAAGCTTTTGAGGCCGGTATCATGAACAGCGACCTTCCCAAAAAATTTGGCGGCCAAGGTTATGGACTGATCGAAGCCGCCCTGATTACCGAGGAAATTGCCGCTGCCTGTCCGGGGATCGCCACTGCCATTTTTGACAATTCCCTTGGCATGGAACCTCTCATCCTTTCCGATAATGAAAGACTCAAGGATAAAATCCTTCCTGAAATAGCCAAAGAATTTAAACTTATTTGCTTCGCTACTTCCGAGCCGACCATGGGATCAGATGTGGCAGGAATACGCTGTAATGCTTCCCAAGATGGAGAGGACTATATTTTAAACGGCACCAAATACTGGATCACCAATGCAGGGATAGCCGATTACTTAGTCGTCTTCGCCACAATTAATCCGGCTTCCCAGCATCAAGGCCTTTGTGCCTTTCTCATCGATCGGAACTGGGAAGGGGTTTCGATCGGCAAATCCATCCCTAAGCTGGGGCAACGTTGTTCCAATACGGCAGGAATCCATTTAAAGGACGTGCGTGTTCCCAAAGAAAATATCCTGGCCCCTCCAGGGAAAGGGTTTGTTCTGGCCATGCATACTTTCTCCAGGACGCGGCCTATTATTGGCGCTTTCGCCGTAGGGGCTGCTCGAGCGGCCATGGAATATGCCATCGATTATGCCAAGAAGCGACAAACCTTCGGGGCAGCCCTTTCTAATTACCAGAGTCTGCAGTTTAAAATCGCCGACATGTATCAAAAGGTAGAAACCGCACGCCTTTTAGTCTGGAAAGCGGCCTGGGAGACGGATCAGGGGATGAATCCCACGGTGTCTGCATCTATTGCCAAATTTTATGCTTCGGAAAAAGCCCTGGAAGTAGTGAACGACGCCTTGCAGATTTTCGGAGGCTATGGATATACCAAGATGTTCCCGGTTGAAAAACTCCTTCGCGACACCCGGCTGTTCAGTATCTATGAAGGGACTAGCGAGATCCAGCGCATCATTGTTTCAAACCATGCCCTTTTTTCCTATAAGCCGGTTATGCCTTCGTTGGAAGATCTTCCCCTTCTAAGGGAATGGGATTTGTCGGATGCTGATAATAAGGAAAAGGACGGTCAAATCGCTTGGCGCTGCCGCATGTGCGGCCATATCCATTATGGCCCGGAACCACCGGAAGAATGTCCTTATTGCTTTTTCCCCAAAATGGCTTTTAAGCAGGTCTGGCCTTTTTCGAAGCCGTAGAGTGAAGGTTGAGGGCAGTTCTTGCAATAGGGCATTGAAGGAAATTGCCGAACATCGGGGTTCCACTAAGCTATTATGAGTTGGGTAATAAAATGGGTGAAAAGTGCCTGAAAGCTTCCTTTTTACCTCCCCCAAAGAGGCTTTTAAGCATAACACCGATGCTGCGAGCCAATTGATTTTTCATTCCAAACGGGATTTGATATAATAACCTTCAATATATGACAGGAGCAGGGTTCTGCTGCAGGAATGCCCCATTACCTAAAGAAGGAGATACCCATGCGTTATTTCAGAATACTTTGTGTGGTCATAGGTTCTGTCTTCTTATTCGGATGTTTCCAAACCGATACAGTCATACGTATCAAACCGGACGGCAGTGGGGTTATCGAGGAGACTTTTCTGCTGTCTAATTCTTTTTTGGAATCTTTTCAGGAACTATCGAAAGGGTTTGCCGGCGACGACAACGATACCAAAAACGAAGCCAAAACAGAGAAACAGGACCCCGTTCAGGGGATGATAAAGGATGCCCAATCACGTGAAAAGCAGTTTGGCCCCGATGTGAAATTCGTTTCAGCAATCCCGCTGAAGACTGAAACCATGAGCGGTTATAAAGCCATCTATGCCTTTAAGGACATCAATACGCTAAAAGTAAACCAGAATCCGGGAAATAAGACGAAAAAGCCCGGGGCTGGCGAAGAAAATCCTGCCAAAGAAGAGAACATCCTATTCAAATTCGTGAAAGGGCCTGTATCAACTCTAACCGTGACGATGCCCAAGAATAAGGAAGGAAAGGAAGTTGAGGTTCCCAAGGGAGAAGTACAGAAAAAAGGTGAAGCGGACCCCAAGGCAGCAGAGATGGCGAAAACGTTTTTAAAGGATATGGGAATAAGGATCGCCCTCGAAATAGATGGCACAATCCTTAAAACCAATGCAACCTATCGGAAAAAATCTGAACTTACAATCGTCGATCTGAATTTCGGCAAGCTTATTGAAAACAAAAACGTTTTTGAAAAAGTAATTGCAGCTGATCCTAAGACGATCGAGGAGGCAAAAGAACTGATAAAAGGAATAGAAGGACTAAAAATGGAGATGGCCAATCCCATTGTAGTGGATTTTAAATAGCAGGCTTGGCCCCGAGTCAGAAGCTTGGGAAATATTGGGACGTACCTGCTCCCTTTTGGTAAACCATTTATGACCTACGAAAGAAAACCACGGCAAAATGCCGCCGGGCTCTGGCGGGGAAAAGATCAGGGACAACAGGGAAAGGAGATAACCCATGGGAGACAAAGGCAAGAAGGATAAGGACAAGGGGCAGAAACAGAAGACAAACAAACAGGAACAAAAAGCAAAAGATAAGCTGGCCAAGCAACCGAAAAGAAAAGCTTGACAGAAAAAAGTAGAAGACCCAAAGAACAAAAGGAATGCGTGACTGATACTGACGGGTGTTCTCATGGCTCTTCTGTTGAGCGCTTACGGCATGGCCGAAAGCTTGAATACTTTACCATCGGCTGGAATATGGTGGAGGCGGGTGTCGCTATTGGTGCCGGATGGGTTGCCGGTAGCATCGCATTGGTAGGCTTCGGCGTCGATTCTCTTATTGAAAGTCTTTCCGGCTCGGTGCTCCTCTGGAGGCTATTCTCTTCCGCTCACGACGAGAGCCGCGAGAAGATTGCCCTCAAGCTTGTGGGTATTAGCTTTCTTGCCCTTGCGGCTTACGTTGCTTTCGAGGCCGTCAAGTCCCTCCTCGTTCATGAGCCGCCGCAAACCAGCCTGGTCGGTATCGGGTTATCTGTCGTCTCGCTCATCATCATGCCTCTTCTTGCTCGGGCAAAACGCCTGTCGGCCGCCAACCTGGAAAGCCGCGCTATGAAGGCAGATTCCCGTCAGACTGATCTTTGTGCCTATCTTTCGGCTATCCTTCTTGGAGGACTTGCACTCAATGCACTTTTTGGCTGGTGGTGGGCTGACCCCGTGGCAGCAATCATCATGGTGCCGATCATCGCCCGAGAGGGTTTTGAGGGCTTGCGGGGGGAGATTTGTAACGACTGCCGTTAAGAAACGGCATAACCAGAAGCTGTTGGGGGCAGGTCTTACAGTAGCCCATTGAAGGAAATTGCCGAACATCTGGGTTTCCAATTTACTACTTTGAGGCGGGCAATAAAATGGGTGGGGCGTGGTTGAAAATGGTTGAATGGATGCCCCGCCCCTTTTCCCTTGGTTACTATCTCTGGCCGAAAGGATGCGATAATGAAGATAATCATAATTTGCGCACTGATGATAGTGAACCTGGCGATAGGCATTCTTGAGGGTTTCGGGAGCCAGGTTCCCGATGATGCCGATCGTTTGGTTCAGGTTGGCGACATTAAGATGGGCTATCGTACTTACGGTAAAGGATACCCCTTAGTGATGATCATGGGCTCCGGCAGCACTATGAAGTTATGGGAACCGGGGCTGATCCGTACGCTATCCTCTTCTTTCAAGCTGATCGTTTTCGACAATCGAGGGGTAGGAAAAACCGAGGTGGGGCAGCGCCCGTTCACTATCGAGCAGTTTGCGGATGACACCGCCGGTCTTATGGAGGCATTAGACATACAACAGGCACACGTGCTGGGCTGGTCTATGGGTGCGTTGATCGCCGAGGAGGTTGCCCTGCGACATCCTGACAAGGTGAACCGTCTGGTTCTATACGCCGCCCATTGCAATGCCGATTTGTTTCCGCCGAAACCTGAAGTCCTACAGAAATTGGCGGACAGGTCGGGTACCCCTGCAGAACAGGGGATGAGATTTATCAGCCTGATTTTTGCCCCCGATTGGCCCCAGAGCCACAGGGAGCGCCTAAAAGAGATCTTTTTCCGCCCCCTGGGAAAAATCTCGGGTAAGACCGCTGCTAAACAGTCCACGGCTATCGGTACCTGGAAAGGATGCTGTGACCGCCTGGACCAGATCACTAATCCTACCTTGGTCATCGCCGGGGCCGATGACATCCTTGTTCCGTCCCAGAATGCGCCTTACCTTGCCGACAAGATCCCCAACGCACAGTTGGCATTGTATGAAAACTGCGGCCATGGTCTGATGTTCCAATATCCGGACAAGTTCAGTGGAAAGGTGATCGATTTTCTGAAACGATAATCCCCGGTATTCCACAATGACTGGCCGACAAAGGCCCCCTTATATGAAGGTTAATTTCGTTCCCGCCATGTTTAAGATAAACTTATCCGGCAATTCCTTTTCCATGTAATTAATGGCCTTCCTACCGGTACAGTGGGTAGGGATGACATAAACAGGGTTGATGGCCTTTAAGGCTTGTGTGGTTGGCTCGATGAAGGGTTCAAAATGGCTGCCAGTAAGATGGAACCCGCCCATAACGGCATAGACCTGATCAATATCGGTGACCATTCTGGCATAATTCACCGTATTGATGATCCCCGAGTGGGCGCATCCGGAAAGGATGACCAGCCCTTTGCTCTTAAGATTCATGACAATGGCTGTATCGTCTTCAATAGCATCAAATTTTTCCTGGCCCTTTTCTCTATAATAGGCGTTAGGCATGCCTTTTTCATAGGTTGTTTCCCTGGGAATCTGTCCCAGAAAAAGAATCGTTTTGTCTAGCAAGGGATAAGGCTTTTCAGTTTCCACCAAATCCAGGCTGGCCTCCCTGATCATTTCCCGGGAAAAAGCCGGGGAAAATCTCTTAAAACCCTTGTTGGTTTTCCGATAGCGAGGATATCGAAAGGCCGAGGGATGGATCACCAGGGGGATTCCTTTCCGATCTGTTTTTTGGACCAATTGTTTGAAGCCGCCGGTGTGATCGGGATGTCCATGAGAAATCGCTATGGCCTCTACCGTTGTCAAATCGACCTTTAAATTATCGGCATTAAAAGCGGCTCCAAATTCGGAAAATCCTAAATCAAAAAGGAGTCGCCTGGTTTGATCCCCCATCGATACCGTAATCAAGGCGGAAAATCCGTGTTCGGCCAGAATGGTATTTTTTACTTCTCCATCCTTTAACTTGCAATTCCCCGTAGCTTGCTACGGGGACACCACTGTGGTAGGCAGAGGGAATGACTGATGAGGTTGTTAAAAAAGGCAATCATTGTGCCTGGCAAATTCATGATCATGCAGTC
>JBEKPQ010000161.1:0-6789 GCA_049520575.1 Thermodesulfobacteriota bacterium
TAGTAATAGTAATAGTAATAGTAATAGTAATAGTAATAGTAATAGTAATAGTAATAAATTATCATTCTCCTCCCATAAAGTCAAGGAAAACCAGAAAAAAAACCCCTTCCCTTCGGACTAATTTTCTTATAAGGCCCTCTTCACATTCTTACCAGGTCGCTCCGTGAATCACTCCATGACAACGGCAGGCCGTGGCCACAAAAAAAGGGGGTCCGGCTTTTTGGGCCAGGTTCCTGATCCTTCTTAATTCCTTAAAGGCATATCCACCCACTCCCGGTGCTATTTGTCGACTTTCAATAACCTCCAAGGTGCCCTTCGGGCATTGTTGCTCGGCCAGGAATTTCCAAAGAGGGACAGCACGCTTCTCCTTAGTTTTAAAACAGTGGCGAATAAGGGCGGGACAATTTTCAGGGCAGATAAAGTCGGCATAACTTAAATAGAGGCCTTTTCTGTCGGTTCGACAATAAGGCAGACTAAAACCCAAACTTTGTGGCGGCAATATGGCTTTAGGCCTTGTCCGGGTTTCTAAATTTAGATCCAACCATTTCCAGGCCAGATGAACCGGCAGGGCGGGAATGACCCAATCTTCATCTTTAATCCATTCTTGGTAGTCTGTTAAAAATTGCGGGCCGTCAGCCAAGACACGGATTCCTGGATAAGGTCCAGGCCCAAGAGCAGTCAGAACTTCCGGCCGTGAATCAATAACCCAGATCCTGGCCTTTCCCCATAGACGAACCCATTGGGCCAGGGCCATTTTTCCAAACTTACCGAATCCAACTATAAACACCTGGATCAATGGCGGCCTCTCGGGAAGATACCGATCACGGAAGGAAGATTGACCGCCTCTGGGAAAAAGAGACGCGAAGGGTCTTTCCCTTCTCCCTGACCGCCGGAAAAATATTTAAACGTATTGGCTTTAATCAATAATTGAGTTCGAGACCCTCCATCTAAATTTAAAATGAATTTGAATCCAAAAGGGAGACCTTTTAAATAATTTCCAAAATCATAAAGGGTAAAATAGGGCTTCTCCGTTACTAAAAGATAAATATAACCGAATCGATCCTGGGCCAAGACCGTTCTGTTGGTCTGGAAACTGCTTGGATTTACCCGGACCTGTCCTTTAGGATCCAAGAGGATGGGAAAAGACTGAATCCCCTGCAGGTAGGAAGAAATTCGCTCCTCGCTGTCCCTGTCTTTTAAATCAATTAAAACCGCTTTGGGAAGATGCTCAAAATCTTTTTTAGGTTCAGCCAGGAACATGCCTTTCATGTGCCGGTTTCTGAGAGGTCCCAGGAAAGTTCCATCAACCAGAATCCTTCCGGCCGGTTGAAAATTTTCCAGATAAAACCCTCCATTGCATACGACGATGGCCCCGGTAGTCTGCTGCCATTCCTTGATCGTTTTGGGTTCCCCGTTAAAAAATACTTTGAAAGACCAGTACTCAGGATGAATGCGTAATATGGCTATAGTATCCACTACGGTATTTTCAGAACGGACCACCCAGCGAAGAAAGGAGAGACCAGGGGAAATGGTTTGCCAGGGAATCGGCGCAGGATTGGGTTTGTCCTGCCCAGTTAGGACGGAAGAGAAAAATAAAAGAGAAATGATTAATAAAGCTATAATGGATTTCATGTTTCGAAGGCAGGTAAACAATGACTTAAAATAAAATGGAGGCGGCAACCGGACTCGAACCGGTGAATAACGGTTTTGCAGACCGCTGCC
The DNA here is from genome assembly GCA_049520575.1 of Thermodesulfobacteriota bacterium. GTDB lineage: Bacteria > Desulfobacterota > RBG-13-43-22 > RBG-13-43-22 > RBG-13-43-22 > RBG-13-43-22. Next base: position 1,723 of record JBEKPQ010000161.1, read on the forward strand.
TTAGCCACTTGGCTATGCCGCCTTATAGACAGGAACCCTGTATCTGGAGCGGGAAACGGGATTTGAACCCGCGACTTCAACCTTGGCAAGGTTGCACTCTACCACTGAGTTATTCCCGCTCAAATAAAAATATTTTACTCAAAACGGTATTTTATGTCAAATGAAAAAATGGTTTTCTTTTCTCTTAGGACAACCATCTTATTTTAATCCAGGAAAAAAGAAAAAAGATACAACCGATTAAAATAGTGGCCGCCCCAACCGGTGCATTCAAATAGAAAGAGAGCAGGATTCCGGCAATACCCGCTGTCAAGGAAGAGATCACAGCCACCCAGAACAAACCGGACATGCTTCCAGCCAGATTTCTGGCTGTAGCCGCCGGCACAACCAACATGGCGGTGACCAGAAAAAGTCCTATGACCTGAATACTGAAGGTCACCATGACGGCCAGGATCAGGGAAAAAACATATTCCAACACCCTGACCGGAACCCCTCGGGAAGCAGCCAGGTGGTGATTAAGGCTAATTAACAACAACCGATTGAACAAGGGGATCATAACCAAAAAAATAAGAATCCCGACCACCAGAAGTAAAACAAGTTTTAATTCACTGACAGCCAAAATAGATCCGTATAGGTAGGTTTCGAGATTGCGGGTCTCTTTTTGGGCATAAAGGACTGTAATCCCTATGGCCACGGTAGCCGACAGAATGACACTAATCACCGTATCGGAAGACAAATCGGATCGGTCCTTGACCAAGGTAATGCTGAGCCCGGTCAAGATCCCAAATCCTACCAGTGTGAACATGGGATTCAGGCCCCAGAGGACTCCCAGGGCCACTCCGGCAAAGGTGGAATGGCTGATGGCGTCGGAAAAAAAAGCCATCCTGAAATTGACTACATGAACCCCCAAAACAGCGCAGAGGGGAGCAATGATCAACATGGCCCCTATGGCCCGCCAAACGAAAGCAAATTGAGCCCATTCAAAAGGGACCCAGGCTTGCAAAAAAGAATATAGAGGCTGAATGAAGGCTTCCATAGGTCAGGAAAGGTGGCCTCTAATGGATGGATGTGGGCCATGGGGATGGGGGTAAATTTGGACGTGGAGCCCAAAGGTCTTGAGCAGGTTCTCTTCAGTGAGCATGCTGAGTCCGCCGGAACAACGGACCGTTTTATTTAAACAAATGACGTGTTGGGCGTGGTTGGAAACTACTGAAAGATCGTGAGAAATCAAGATGACGGTCAAATTGGCCTGATCCTGAATATCGGACAGGAGGTCGCAAAAAAGCTCTTCTCCCGGGGCATCAATCCCGGCTGTCGGTTCATCCAGAAGCAGAATTTTGGGATTCCCTTCTAAGGCCATGGCCAGAAGTACCCGCTGCAATTCTCCACCGGAGAGTTTGCCGATAAAGCGGTCTCTCAATGGCTGGGCCCCAACCTTATTGAGCCCGGTCCGAACCCGCTCCCTGATCTTTTTATTTTTCCCCAACCAGAGGGCTTTCCTGCTGATTGAAAGGGTGATCAGATCCTCTACAGTACAGGGCAGACCCCGGTCAAATTCCAAGCGTTGAGGTATATAGCCAATGGAAGGACGTTCACCCCCGGGATGATTAAAATCAATGGCCCCGGTATAAGGGATCAATCCTAGAATAGCCAGTAGCAAGGTGGTCTTTCCTGCACCGTTAGGCCCAATAACGGCTGTGGTTTGTCCGGTAGGAAAAGAACAAGTCACCTCTTTAAGGATCTCAATGTTACGAAGAGATACCCCGAGATTCCTGACTTCAATGGCCGATGGATAAGCTATGTTTTGATCCGTATGCATGATAATCACTCAGACCCCTTTGGGGCACAACGAAGCAGGAAAATTCTAAATGTCGAATAACGAATATCGAATGTCGAAGTTGAAAAGAAACCAATTACTTCATGATTCGAAATTCAATGTTCGTTATTCAATATTCGTATTGAAATGTCGATTCACTCCTATTATTCTTATTACTTTACCGCGTTACGCAATATCTCAAGATTCTTCCTCATGGCCTTTTCGTAACTATCGGCTGCCGGCTTTCCGGTAGCCACCGGATCCAGTTCGAATAACGGAACCCCTGATTCACAGGACAGAGTTCGAGCTATTTTATCAGAATATTGTGGTTCTGAAAAGATAGCTGCGGCTTTTTGGCTTTTCAACAGATAGATCAGCCGGATCATATCCTTTGGAGAGGGTTCTACACCCGGATGGGCTTCAATGACTCCGATGATGGTCAGCCCGATATCCCGGGCCAGATAGGCCAGGACATCATGAAAGGCCAGGCATTTTTTATTTTTGGCCTGAGAGACCCATTCCCACATTTCGCGGGCCAGACCTTCCAGTCTGGTTGAATATTGTTTCGCATTAAAAAGATATTCCCGCTCATGAACAGGGTCTTGAAGGGCCAGCCCATCGGCAATGGTCCTAACCATGATGGTTGCCGCCTTTGGACTGACCCAGGCATGTCCATTAACCGATCCGTCATGGTCGTGATCAATAGCGGTCGGGTTTTTGGAATAGTGTGGATGACTCGCGGCTGGTGTATTCCCTATGGGTTTCACTTTTTCAGCCGCTTCAATGACTCGAGCTTTGAGGTGGCCTTGTTTCAAGGCGTTGCCCAGGAATTCTTCCATCCCTAAACCATTGGCTATAATAAGATCGGCCCGGGACAACTTAATCAAATCACCCGGTGTCAAATCATAATTATGGGGGCACCCCTGTTGAGGCGGCAGGAGCAGTTCAACCCCGACACCCGAAATCCCATTAACCACGTTGAGCGTCAGAGAATAGATGGGAAGAATGGTGCAAACCACTCTGAGGGACTTTCCCGGTTCCTTGGCAGAAAGGCTCGAAGTCAGGCACAATCCAAGGGATATCATAAAAAGAAAAATGATTTTTTTCATGTAAAACTCTTAGACCTCTTTACGACAAACATCAAGAAATCAGTGTTTATTTCCTGTTTTCTTTCGGGAAGAATCGATCAATGCAGGTGCTTACCTCGTCAAGCCATTTCTTTCGCTGAAGTTCTGTGCTGGTTACCACGGTATGGAACGTTTGGCGATGAAAGTTTGTGATACCACAAAGGCCGAAAATGCAATTCCTCCAAATGGTCTCTAGAGGATCCCCAAAGCCCTCCCTTTCCCTTTCCGTTTCCGTATTGGACGTATTGAATACTATAGCTGCCTTGGCCGTCAGCAATCCCTTTGGGACGCCTTCACCTAAGTTCCCTTCCAAGAATTCATAGGCTATGCCCGGACGGATTACCCGGTCTACCCATCCTTTTAATATGGCTGGTGGTTGCCCCCACCAGTTGGGATGGACAATCACTATACCCTCTGCTCCGGCGATTTCCCGACAATGCCTATTGATTTCTTCCGGCAAAAAAGCATCCTTGAAGGTCTCCCCGTGGACCAGGAGAGGATCGAAGTTTTCTTTGTACAGGTCATTGAAAAAGACCCTATGCCCATTGCCTTTTAATTGACTAAGGACCGTTCGGGCAATAGCGTGATTGAAGCTTTTCTTGTTGGGATGAGCAAGAATAAGGGATAACTGCATCTTATTGTCTCAGATAGGTCATCTGTCGATTGCGATTAATCTGGTGCTGATCTTATTGACGATCCGCACCCTTTCTTTTGTTATATCCCTGCTCCCCAAAGGGTTGAAGTTTTTCTACCCACATTTCTTCATGAAGGGCCAAATCCGCGGCGTAATCATATTTAGGATCTTCCTTGGGTTCAAGATAATCCAGGACATCAAAAGAAAATTTTTCCTCTCCGAAGTTTTTGTAATCCTCCTGTAGTGCCCGGTTCATGTGAGAACCTTGCTTAAGCTGAAATCTATGGCTGTTGAATTTGCCTGGTAAGTTCTTATCGCTTCCAATGAAAACTTTTCCGTTGGCCCGATTTTTTATTTGATAAACGCCATTGGTAGGACAGTCTGCTTGTATTGTTCCTTAATTTTTTTTTCCATCACCGTTTCAACCATTATTTAGATTCCTTTCGGCATTCTTTCTATTGTAACGCCCAGAAGACCACCCACCCTTTTCATTCCTTCCATTTTTCTTTTCGATTCTAACTCCCGTTCGATTATCTCAAATCGGCCCGATTTTTCTTCTCTTCTTCCACCGATTTTCTCCTTGACTCCCTTTTCCTCTCTATCTTATACTCGCCCCATCCGATTATAACAACTCAAAAAGAGGAATGTATTGTCAAAAATGATGCGCTATTCAAAACCTCATCTTCTTCACGGATATGCCAATCAAACACTTTCCATCCATGTAGACACAAGTGACATCAAGGTCCAAAAACTGGATCCGAAGATAAGGGACTTCTTTATAGGCGGCCGGGCCCTGGGCCTATATTTCCTCCACAGAAGGATAACCTCAAAAACATCGGCCTATGATCCGGAAAATCCGTTGATCCTCTCTCCCGGGCCGCTCGGGGGCATCCCTCAGTTCCCAGGCACCAGCAAATGCATGGCCATATCGCTGTCTCCCATAACCCATATCCCCGGTGTTTCTAATTTCGGAGGGCATTTTGGAGCCTACCTTAAATATGCCGGTTTCGATGTTTTGGAAATAATCGGGAAAGCCCCAAAAGGTACCATTATTGTCATCGACGGTTTTAAAGGCGAGATCTATTTGATACAGGCGTCGGCCATTGAGCAGGTTTTTGTATTCGGAAAAAACCTGGTCGATGAATTTTTGGGTCAGGGTTATGGCAAAAAAGATATCGTTTTTATTTCCACAGGTATTGGGGCTGCCAACACGACTTATGGATGTATCAACAGTCATTACTATGATCCTACTAAACCGATGGATGGAACCCGGGGCATTTTTCGGACCAAGCAGGCCGGCAGGACCGGTCTGGGTTCGGTGATGATGGATAAAAATATACGAGCTGTTGTTATCCTGGCTGAATATCCTCACGGCGAAAACCCCTATGGCGCTCATGACTGGGAGAGGGTCAAAAAGGCCGGGGCCCGGCTTCACAAAGTCGTCAAGGAAGTCGACCCAAACTCCTTGCAAATGTCCAAGAAGGGCTCTGCCG
>JBEKPQ010000162.1:0-6585 GCA_049520575.1 Thermodesulfobacteriota bacterium
AAAATACCTGATTAACTCTCTAATTTTGGCCTCAGAAATTCTTGAACGTTTTACATACTTGTTACTTATTGTCATGACTAGCTTTTTAGCATATTTTATGATGCTCAACTAGTCTAGACCCTTCCATTTTAAAAAAAGACAAGAGTTCAATCGGTAATCAACAAAAATGAGTTAAATTTCATTGACTTTTTGCTAATAGAAGAGTACGAATTCGATTGTAACTTAATTAAGTTTTCTTGCTGGCAACCTTTACCCGAGGAGTGTCAATGAAAGAAGATTAGACCCCATTTCTCATAGAGAGTGGGGTTTTGTTTTACGGGCTTATTAGCCTAAGAAGGGCTTCCTTACAACTTAAAATCTATTATAGTCTCTATCAAACTTTAATACCAAATCACCATCGATAGTATGCTCATCGACGGTGATTAGCAAGGAGGAACCATGAGAATTGTTAATGCTTGGTGGGCAGCCATTGCCGTCATATCGCTCGTCGTCATAGCACCGGCGGCATTAGGACAACCCGATCACGGCGATAGGCGGTCACACTCGCGGAAGCTGATCGACAACTGGAACACCTCCGCGTGCGATATGACCGACATGGCGGAGTTCACGCTCGATCGGTCCGTCCGCGTCAACAGGATTGAGGTTTGGTACCGTTGGCGCAACCGTGAGGGGTCTGTTGGGTACACGCTTTCGAAGGATGGTCAGATACTCCGTAGCGGAGTCCTGACTCGGAGCGACTGCGACCCGTACCAGGAGAAATGGTGTGTCGCCGTCAACGGGTTTGACCTCTGGCTCCGTCCGGGCACCTACCTCGTTCGGACTGAACGCCCCCGTATATGCCAGAACTCGGGGAGCGGCGGGAATGGCTTCGTGAAGGTCTACGGGTCGCCGCGGTAGACAGTCGTGAGTCAGGGCGCCAGCATGGAGTCATGGTGTATAAGGAGAAACCTGTCTATTCGACTCAAAAACTTAAGGGAGGAATACAGTTATGAAACAGATCTGGATATTTGTAATGGTTGCTGTCCTGAGTATGATTCTGCCGCTTGCGTCCTATGCTCAGGAGCACAGGCACTTACACCGTGGTGAAATCAATGTAGTGAATGATACGGACACCCAAGTGTCGATTTATGTCACAACAGAAGAATCTGGCAGGATGGGACCATGGACGTACAAACCTGGCCAGAGTTCCCATGTAGGTTATAAGGAAATCAGGTTGAGGGTGAAGAGAGATGACCTAATCGAAATCGCGGATTGGGGAAAAGCCCACATCGAGGACGTCGCTGACTTTCACGATGGAATATGGCAACTCAGCCTCCGTCATGCACGCCACGAACTGCGTAGAAGATAACCGACAGAAGGTACGCACGATTCCCGGCAAGATATAGTGTAAGGCTGGGAATCGTGCGTGAGCATACTTTTCATACATTGAACAAATAAGGTTCCCCTATAAAGAGGTACCTTGTCAAGGGCAAAATCTTCCTTGACAGGAGAGGTATGGAATAAATCAGGATCGATTGAAGGTAGGATAAAAAAAAAGTAACTGGTCATGATAGTTCCAGTTCCAACTGAGGTAGTCTCCAAAAATTGGCCAATGTGATAAGTTCTGAGTCAGCCCAAAAGAGGAAGGCAACTATGGCCAAAAAGGATCGACGACACCTCAAGTTCAAGGTTAAGTTAGTCCAACCATTTCTCCATATTTCTATTGGTAATCGTTAATTTTCGGAATGATCGCTTTAGAAGAGTAGTAGGTGTAAGTCGCAAAAAGAGTTTGACACTGTACGTCAACCCAACTACTGGTCAGGACAACTTAGGGAAGCGAAATAGGATCTCTACCAAATGTCCTTTATCACCTGGGCTAAGCCCAGTGCTTTCAATGTCTCCGGAAGCGGTTTGCCGGTTTCTTTATCCCACCCCATCCGTTGATAGTAATCATCCAGCATCTCATCTTCTGAAAAAGATTGTGATTTGTTGGGGAAATCTTTATATTACAATTAAAGAGGTAGATTTTGATCGTTGTATCCAGCAAAAAAAGGAGAGCAAATGCCTACGAATGTCAGAAGAAAAGACAGGGAATTAAGTATTGAATCGGCGACTAAGCTGCTCGCCGAAGGCGAATACGGTGTTTTGTCCACGGCGGGACCGGATGAGCAGGCTTATGGAATTCCCTTGAATTATGTTTATAAAAAGAATTGCCTGTATTTCCATTGTGCCCTGGAGGGCCATAAACTGGATAACATCAGGGCCAACAACAAGGTCTCTTTTTGTGTCGTCGGGCGGGCCAGGGTCCTGCCGGAAAAATTTACAACCGTCTATGAGAGTGCCATTGCCTTTGGGACGGCTTCCGAGGTGCAAGGGAGTGAGCGGCATGATGCCCTTTTAAGTATTATAGAAAAATACTCCCCGGATTTCATGGAAGAAGGTAAAAAGTTCATTGCCAAATATTTTGACAAGACCACGGTTATAAAAATTGCCGTTAATCATATAACCGGGAAAGCCAGGAAATAGGTTGCGTTGTTAAAGGGCTGACCAAAGCCCTTACCTTATTAATAACACACCGGCCAGACTGGCCTATGAGAAGCACGGATTTAAATTTGATAGTGAAAAAAGAAATCCTGAGTTCGAAGCCATCTTTGGCACTCCCGGGATAGCCAAGCTTCTGCTTGAACTTTAGGGCAAGACTAATAAAGGAGAAAAAATATGGATATCCCATTTTATCAGATTGATGCTTTTACGGATAAGGTTTTTGCCGGAAATCCTGCCGGCGTTTGCTTTCTGGATCGATGGTTGGAAGACCCTATACTTCAGTCCATCGCTGCCGAGAATAATGTGTCGGAAACGGCTTTTTTGGTTCCGGCTGGTAGCCAATATGAACTGCGCTGGTTCACACCCAAGGTGGAAGTGGATCTCTGCGGTCATGCCACCTTGGCCAGTGCCTTTGCTGTGTTTGAACATATAAATCCGCAAGCTCGACGGGTGGACTTTCAAACCCAAAGCGGGCCATTGTCGGTTGAACGCCGGGGGAATTTGTTGATGATGGATTTTCCTGCCAGGCCGCCGGAGCCTTGCCAGCCCCCGGACCATTTGGCCGAGATACTGGGAATTCCTCCGGTACAGACATTTCGGTCAAGAGATCTTCTGGTCGTGTATGAACAAGAGGATCAAGTCCGCAGACTGCAACCTGATTTGGAAAGAGTGGCGGCCTTGGATACCTTTGCGGTGATCGTCACCGCTCCGGGCAAGAACAGTGATTTTGTCTCCCGTTTTTTCGCTCCAAAGGTTGGCGTTCCCGAAGATCCGGTTACCGGATCCGCCCACTGCACCTTGATTCCCTATTGGTCCAAACGCTTCGGCAAAAAAGAACTTCATTCCCTGCAGCTCTCCCAACGGGGCGGAAAACTTTTCTGCGTTGACAAAGGGGATCGAGTCTCTATCGGAGGCACGGCAGCAGCCTTCCTGTCAGGAATAATCAGGATACAAGAGAATTAAGGATCGGCTTCATCATAATTTATCAAGGTCACCGTCTCGGGAAAATCTTTTCTTCCTTAACCGACTTCTTATATCAACAAGGTTCAAGATATTAAAGAAATGAATTGGTCAAGAAGTTATTACAGTAAACCAACCTTTCATACCAATCCCTGCCCCCTTTATTAATCATCATTTGGCGGACATGCGTATTCCACCGTCCAGGCGAATGACCTCGCCGTTCAGCATGGGGTTTTCAATGATATGGGCGGCCAGCCGGGCGAATTCAATCGATCGGCCCAGACGCTGTGGAAACAGGGTCGTTTTAATTAACGATTCCTTAACTTTTTCCCCTAGCCCATGAAGCATCGCGGTTTCAAATATACCCGGGGCGATGGTCATGATTCGGATCCCGTATCCGGCAAATTCCCGGGCTATTGGCAACGTCATCCCCACCACACCGGCCTTGGAAGCGGCGTAAGCGGCCTGACCGAATTGGCCTTCAAAGGCGGCTATAGAGGCCGTATTGATCACCACCCCTTTTTCTCCATCGTCATTGGGGGGATTCTTGACCATCTGCTCGGCGGCCAGTCGGATCACATTCATGGTGCCGATCAGATTGATCTGTATCACCTGAGTAAAGTGGCTTATCGATAAAGGCCCGTCTTTCCCTAAGACCTTCCCCGGAGTTGCCACACCAGCACAATTGACAACAAAATGAATTGCGCCAAAGGCCGCCATGGTCTGGTCGATAGCTGCTTTAACGCTCTTCTCCTCCGTCACATCGGTCTTACAATAGATACAATTTTCTCCCAATTCCGATGCGATCTTTCGCCCACGATCTTCAGCAAAATCCAGGATTGAAATTTTCGCTCCTTTTCCCAAAAGATATCTAACCGTGGCCTCACCCAAACCCGAGGCCCCACCGGTAATTAAAGCCATACGATTGTTGATTTCCATAAGGACTCTTCCTCCTTCTATTTTTCTCTTGACCGGTTATACTGCCTATTTTATACTTTTATTTTTTAAAAACCAATGATTTAATATAAGAAAATTTACCACATTACCGAACAGGAGGTTAAATGCAATATCGGAAATTCGGAAAACTGGATTGGAAAGTCTCGGCCCTGGGTTTCGGCGCCATGCGCCTGCCGCTTATCGACAATAATCCATCAGCAGGGAATACGGATATCAATGAACCGGAAGCCATCAGGATGATCCGTCAGGCCATCGATCAAGGTGTTAATTACCTGGATACGGCCTATCCTTACCATGGCGGGAAAAGCGAGGTGGTTGTCGGCCATGCCTTAAAAGATGGTTATCGTGAAAAGATAAAACTGGCCACGAAAATGCCTTCCTGGTTTATTGAAAAATATGAGGATTTTGATAAATATTTAAACGAACAACTGGGAAAGCTGCAAACCGACCATGTCGATTTTTATCTATTGCACGGCCTGAGCAAGAAACGTTGGCTGAAATTGCGCGACCTGGATGTTCTTAAATGGGCAGAAAAAATCATCGCCGACGGGCGGATTCGGCACCTTGGCTTTTCTTTTCATGACGATTTGGAGGCGTTTAAACAAATCGTGGATGGTTATGATAAATGGACCCTTTGTCAGATCCAGCACAATTATATGGATATCGAATACCAGGCCGGAACCAAAGGATTGAAATATGCAGCCGAAAAAGGTTTGGCCGTTGTGATCATGGAGCCCCTGAGGGGTGGGCAACTATCCAAAGAGCCGCCGGAATCGGTAAAAGAAATTTGGAATAGCGCAACGACAAAAAGAACACCGGCGGACTGGGCCTTGCAGTGGCTGTGGAATCAGCCGGAGGTCTCCGTGGTTCTCAGCGGGATGAGCACTATGCAACAGGTAGTTGAAAATATCGCCAGCGCCGAACACTCGGCAATCGGGTTACTGGGGGAAAAAGAGCTGTCGCTTATTGCCGAAGCCCGAGAAAAATACCGGAAACTCAGCCCGATCCCCTGCACCGGCTGTGAATATTGTATGCCCTGTCCCAACGGCGTGAACATTCCGCATGCCTTTCACTATTATAATGATGCCATGATGTACAGTGATCCTCGTACAGCAAGATTTCGATACCGTCAGGAGGCCAAAGAAGCCTGGGCGGACAATTGTATCGAATGTCTGGAGTGTGAAGAAAAGTGCCCTCAGGGAATTCCTATTTCCGAATGGCTTAAAAAAGCCCATGACTATCTGGGACCCAGGAAGAAGGCCTGACCAAACCTAACCAAAGATATTTGAAATTTCTATTCTTCAATCAGATCCGTCGGAGATGAAGGGCTGATTAAGTCCTATCGACAGATGCTGGATACTGGATGCTGGATTTATATCAAGTATCCAGTATCGCTCCGTAAGACCTGTTGACCCTGAGATGATAACAAGTTAGAGATAAATTCGCAGATTGCATAGTCTAATAATCTAAACAGGAGAAGAAAATGAGTTGGGTCACAATAGATCAAGAAAAATGTAACGGATGCGGTATATGCGCCAGGAGATGTGCCCGTTGCTTTACCAATAATGACGGCGTGATAACGGTTCATGCCGATGAAGAATGCTGTGTCTTGTGCGGACATTGCGTGGCGCTCTGCAGGACATCGGCCATTTCCCACAGTCGGATGGATATGAAAAATTTTCCACTGCTGGACGATCCTGTTTTATTTGATCCGGACGAATTTCTTCAGTTTGTCCGGCAGAGAAGAAGCCATAGAGGGTTCAGAAAAAAGCCGGTCCCCCGTGAGGATTTGAAAAAATTAGTTGAGATCTGCCGGTATTGTCCGACGGGTAGCAATCTGCAAACCGTACAAATCAAGATCATCACCAACCGAGAAAAGATACAAAAACTTTCTGATCTTACGGTCAAGTATTTTATGGAGATGATCCACCAGATCGAAACACAGATCAGACAGATCACCAAAAAAGGAGAGAAGATCCCTGAAGAACTTGCCTCACTGAAAGTATTTGTCGATCGTTATAAAAGATTGGGGGAGGCAAAAGATTTGGGCCTTGATCCCATTCTGCATCGTGCGCCGGCAATGATGATTTTTCATTCACCCCCCTCACCCAGCACCCCCAAGGATGATTGTGTAATCGTTGCCCA
>JBEKPQ010000163.1:0-6209 GCA_049520575.1 Thermodesulfobacteriota bacterium
GCCCACTTTGGCCTCCAGTGGGTTCGTCCCGCCTTGAAAGAGAAAAGCGGCTACGTCTGCTGTTTGCTGGGGGGAAAATTTTGGGTCGGGCATTTTTGTTTTAGGAAAATAGCTTTTTGGATTCAGGATCCATCGATAGAGCCAATCGGGTTTAACCCTCTGGCTCATCCGATCCAGCGGCGGCCCCACCATGCTCCTTTCTTTTCCTTTAACCAGGTGGCAGCCCCGACACCCGTAGTCCTTAAATAAGGACCTGCCTTTGGCCAAAACCGGCGCCTGATCCTGGATAGTCTCGCCGTGACACAGACCACAGGCGTTCTCCATGAAGACCTGATGGTAGATGGCCTGATTCCAATTCTCCACCGGACCGTGAGCCTTCTTTAAAGGCGTGGCCCATCCTTGACCCCCGTGGCAGACGGTGCAGCCGAATTTTTCAAAATCGTGTTCGCCCAAATCGGGATGGGAGCGGAAAGGCTGAGAGGCATTTTGAAACCGCGGGTCTTCCAGCCCGAGATGGCAGGTCTCACAGCGATCGGTCTTTTTTAATTTTTCAATCCACCGCTGCCTCACCCCGAATTGAAAGTCAGGGCTTTTGACTTTTTGGGCGGCCTTTTGGACGAGGAGGGTTTTAAACTGTTTTTGATAGGCCAGGTAGGATGGGTTGGAATTTTTCCAAAGCTGTCCAATAAAAAGGAGCAAGACCAATAGGCCTAAAAAGGGAAATATCCTTTGGAATAAGTCTTTCATCTCCAACGCCTTTTCAACGGCAATAAAAATTTAATGACCGGGCCACGACTGCCAGGGCCAGTAAAAGACCCAGCTTGGCCCCCGCAAAAACTGCCCGATGATAACCAGACCCAAATAAACTGTAACGACCGCGGTGAAAATGATATTGGGAATTCGGCGGCTGGGGTGAAACCAGACCCCGATCCCTTCACGGCCCCGATCCATATATGGGATCATGATGATCAGAATGATCATCAGGTTGGGAACCAGGACTCCGAAAAAGAAAGGGGCTCCCCAGGACAAGAGTTCCTGCATGCCCACCAGAAACCAGGGGGCTTTGACCGGACTGGGTGTTACCGATGGGTTGGCCCCTTCTTCCAACGGGGCATTAAACAGGAGAGAAAACCCCATGACCAGGGCCAGGACCAAAAGAAATTTGCTGAGCTCCCTGACGATGATATCCTGCCAAAGTGAAGGACCCCGGTCTGATCCTGGAGCAGACTGTGGAGTCGCCCCTTCTTGAAAATCCAAGTGCCCGCCCCAGATGGCCCAGGCCAAAAAATCGTCTTTTCGAATCCGCCAGAAATGGACCCCCATAACCAAACCGATAACCAGGGGGATGATTTTAACATGCATCCCGTAGGCGTGGACCAAGGCGTTTTGTCCGACCTCATTTCCACCCAAGATCAGATATTTTAGCTTTTCTCCGATAACCGGGACTGAGGTAACCACATTGGAAGTAATGGTCATGGCCCAGTAGCCTTTTTGGTCCCAGGGCAGGATATAACCGGTTATGGCCATAACCATCGTGCAGAGGAAGAGGACCAGGCCGGTCACCCAGTTGAATTCCCTGGGTTCCCGATATTCGGCCGTATAAAAGACCCGACTCATGTGCAGAAAGACCGATATAATCATCAAATAAGCGGCGTAGCGGTGCATGTTGCGGAAGATCAGGCCGAAGCTGGCCACATATTCGAGGTCTTTGATGCCCTGGTAGGCCCTTTCCGTATCCGGGGTGTAATAGAACATCAACAGGATCCCCGTTATCGTCAGGATGATAAAAAGGTAAAAGTTGATCAGGCCCAGGCCAAGGATCTTGGTCCTCAGCCATTGATTAACCGGAATGTCTTTTCTGACGATGGATTTCCAAAAACGATTCTGTAAGAGGAGATCCCTAGCTTCATCTTTCATGGCGTGGATTCTCCATTGAAAGGATTTATTACTTGATCCTTAGACCGAAAGGGTTCGTTGAAAGGAAACCGGTCGACTTTCATCCACCAAGAGCCTGCCGTCCGCTGTTAAGGTGACTTCATACCAGAGAAGGGGGTTTTGGGCCGGACCGGCGGTCACCTGTCCCCGGGCATTGAACAGGCTGCCGTGACAGGGACACTCAAAGCGATTGCGCTCCGGCGCCCATTGGACGGAACATCCCAGATGGGTGCAGACGGCCGAGACGACCTTAATGTGATTTTCCTGGCGGATGACGAAGATCCTTTTGTCGTCAAGATAATCCAGGCCTTCGGGGTAGTCCTCGGGCCTGCCGATCTTAAAGGTCAGTGGAGGCTCGTAGAGGACGTTGGGGATCACATAGCGGACGGAGGCTCCGGCAAGGCATCCAAATGTCCCCATTGTGGCCACCCAGCCGAACCGGTTTAAGATCTCTCGTCTGGTGTAAAGCCGTTTGGTCATACCTTTTCCTCCAAGCTCAGAGATGGTTCGAAATGATGGGGGCTATCTCTTTATCAGGGCCACCAGGATTTCGGCCAGAACCAGCAGGAACACTCCGAGGGCGCCCCCGCCGATGATAACAATCAGCATTTCCTTGAGGAGACTGTAATTTTCCTGATCCTTCATAACCTGATTAATCTCATTTCTGGTTATTCCTTTTTCCTGACCTTCAAGATGCTCAGCTTTTCCGGGATATTCTGGATAATGGATTGACCTCTTTTAACTTCAAAGTCCGGTTTCTCTCGAAGCCGATGAACCCAACCGGTTTGAAAATCAGGCCACCAGAACAAACGGTAACTTCCGGGGGGAACTTTTTTAAAGGCATACCGTCCTTCTGAATCGGTTTTCGTGGCTAGGGATATTTCTTGATCCGTTTCCGAGGGTTCTTTTCCATTTTCCGAGAGCATCTTTTTAACGGAAGCCAAGGAAACGCCAGTATATTTTTCAAGCACGATCCTGACCTTCCCGTCGGCCAAGGGCTTACCCTTCCATTGAATAACCCCCTGCACCCGCCCTAATTCTTCCTGCAAGAGTTGTTCGTGGATGGTCTCCTTGGGGGCAGGTTCAGGAAGAGGGGGGAATGAACGACTAATCCCTTGGTCTCCTTCCTGCTTTCTCTCGGGCCTTGAAAGCGGGGTCGGCAAATGTCCGGTCTCCTGGGGTTCCGCTTGCTTTCTTTCAAGACGTTCGATTCTTTGTTGAAGTTGCTCGACTTTCTCTAAGAATTTTGCGTCCGATTTCTGAGCAAGAGGTGCCCCTTTCTGCGTCCTGACGACCGACTGAATCGAATCCTTTGGGAAGCGGATGGTCACCGTCTGTTCATCTTCATCCATAACGGTACCCACTTGAACCCCTTTATCTTTAAATAAAATTTCATCTGCAAAGCAGTAAGGTGGAAACCACCCCATCACTATAACCAAACCCACTTGACCGATGAGATGCCTGGTATCTCTACGAAGGATCCTCCTCAATAACATGACAGCCCCGCTTTATTTTTGCTTTAACTTATCTCTTTCAAATTCAACGGAAACGGTCTTCCCTTCCTCCACAACGACTTCCTTGGAGGTCTCTTGGAGCTTTTCATGCCAGACCTTAAGCTTGTAGGTTCCAGGGGGTACATTCTTAATCTCGTATTTCCCTGAATTGTCGGTCAGGGCGAAGTAGGGGTTTTGTAAAACAATTACATAACCCAGCATCTCCGGATGGACATTGCAAAGGAGGGGGACCTCACCAAGCTTATCGAAGATGACCGTCTTTTTAACCCCGACGCCGTAAAGGCCCAGGTTGAAACGGGTTGCGGCACCGGGAGGGGTGAAGACATTGTGGGCCACTGTATCATCATTGGTAAAATCAACGGTGGATCCCTTAAGCACGGGTAAGATATGAGGGGCGAAGACCAGACCCTTCTGGCCCATGAAAGGATTCTTTTTGGGAGGGGGGAATTCCCCTTTTACCTGATCCACGTAGACCAGGGCTTGGTAGCGTTTGACCCAGGGTGTATTGACCGTACCTTTTATTATCCCTTGGGCCTGGATCGGCAGGGCAATTAAAAAAACCGATAATGCAAAAATACTGGCAGTCAATAAACGTACTCTGCTATTTTTGGAATAGTCGACCATGGTTTCCCCTCTCATTAAACCTAATTTTTAAGATCAGCGTCACCCGGAGGTATTTTTAACCTGCATCGGGATGGACCATTGGACCGGTTAAAAAGTAAAATCAAGCTGGAAAGACAACAAGTCGTCAGCCGACTTGTCCTGCCCGGCTGCCTCCCGCGGTTGGTTAATTGTATAATACATATATTCAACATTAAGCTTGATATTGGCCCGTATTAAGAAGGCCAGACCTCCGATAATTCGGGCTAAATCTTGATTGTTGGCGGTTTCTACGGTCAGAGACTCATAGCGGGCATAAGGGATCAACCAGGGAAATACAAAATAGTGCCCCTCGATGAACCAAAGATTTTGCGTGGTGTTCGTGCTTGATGTGGTTGATGGTGGTTGGTTTAAAGTAGTATTCGCCACATTCCCGGTTTCTCTGATATATCCTGCGCCCAGTGAAAGATCTTTATAATTCACCCGGAGATCGGCTCCATACCGATTAGCCTGGCAGGCATTCGGGCCGGTATAGGCCCGATAGCCAAAGAGACCAAAAAGAATAGAGTCGTCCCGCCAGTAACCGGACGGTGAGGTGTTGAGCCCCCCCTCTTCGGATTTCAATCCTGAACCGTCGAAGCCCAGCCCGCCGATTTTAAAGGACAGCCCGCCGTAATAATCCTTGGCGCTGTTGTCAGAATTGGTTTGTACTATACCGGCATAGTAACGCCAACGACTGCCGAATCCCTCTACCTGGAAACCGGGTTGAGGCTGCAGGTTGAGTACATCCTGATAGAGGTAACCGTTTACGGTAAAACTGTTTTCATCCCTGGAATTGGGTAAGGCGATCGATTGCCGGCCAACATTTCCGGCTTTGATGTTCAGATGGTTTGTGCCGAGGATATTACTGCAAAGGTTCTGCCACATCAACCAGACCAGTCCATTGGTGTTGGTAGTCCCAGCTTCGTCGGTAAAGGCCAGATTCATGAAAAAGGAGAAGTCCTTCCCTAAGTTACCTGCCGCCAGTAGGTCTATCTCTCCAGGGAAGTTGAAGTCAGTATTATTATGGCTTCCATTAGCTCCACCGGTATTGACATTAACGGCTCCGGTGGTCCGGATGGAAAAAGGAGGCGTCCCGGGGATATCAGAGGGCCAGAGAGAATTGGGGAATACTTTTTTGTAAGGCTCGGCCCCCATACTGACCGGCTGGTCCTTGACATAGAGTTCATCGGTATCGGGAAGCTTATAGCCGTTCAATCGGAAGGCTTCACCCAAGGCCGATAGTTTCGGAAAGACTGTATGGCAGGTGGTACAGGTGGTTCGGTATTTCCTGGCAAACGCCGGAATGGCTGCCGCCTCCTGAGGAAAAAGTGAAACAAAAAAAACTGCCAAAACGATGCTTCCCCAAAATATCCTTTTCATCGTGTCCTCCTTCTGATCAAAGCCCGGATCTTGACCGTCTTAATTTTTCTGGACTTTTTCTCGACTTTGGCATTTTTTTATCAACTTTATTTTATATGTTTCCTTATTATTGTCTCCTAAGCTTTAATTATTTTTTCCATTATCTATGATGATTTCGTAAAAAGTCAACAAGAATTCAATTTGGTCATTCCGATAAAGACAAGAATCCAGTTGTTCTGAACCCCGGCTTTCACCCGCACTTGTGCGCATATGCTCGTGCCCGCGATTTTATAAGTAGATTAAAAGATTATTGGCATTAATGCAATAACAAAATTTAATTCAAGGTCAAATAGACAGAGTCAGGAACAGCATGGTAATCAGATTGGGAGTTAGGAAATTTCCCAATTGCGCATATCGGTTAGCACTTGTTCGGGGGATCGTGCGGAACGAAGACTTTGCAGAAGCTGTCTGTTTAGAGCGGCGCGATTGGCCAGGCCTAAAATCTTGACCCGGTTAACGGGGTTTTGGACAGAGAAAGGATTGTAATAAAATATTTTGCGTTGCTATAGAAATAGCTGTCCATCGCCTTGATATGGCCATGTGGAATAAATCCCGAGAAATCTCTAAAGGTTCGGACGGTTATGACGACTCCCGGGACGGATTTTTCACCGGGGACGCAATGTTGATAAATTAATTTCCTGCTTGATGAGAAGTTGGAACATGCTTAGCAAGCAGTTCGGCAAATTGGTCGGGCGTAAT
>JBEKPQ010000164.1:0-5961 GCA_049520575.1 Thermodesulfobacteriota bacterium
TGACCAACTGCACTGCATCTCGTTTGAACTCACGGCTAAAATAACGATGTCTTTCCCCCATAGGCACCTCCTTCCTAATAATACAAATTCTTAGAGGTGTCCATTATTTCGAGGAAAGGTCACCTACTACTCTTCAAAAAAGCTGGCCCTATAAATTAACGATTACGAATTGAAATATAAGAGAAATGGTTCGACTACCCAGATCTTGAACTTGAGGTGTCATCGCTCCTTTTTTGGCCATAGTCGTCTCCTTCCTTTGGGCCAACTCTGAGCTTATTCACATTGTACAATTTTGGGGGACCACCTCATACTCCTCCATCGCCAAAATCGAAATAGCTACGATTTTAAAACCATCAAGCCGTCAAGAGGTCGACGGGGGGTATTGGCAGCTTCCTACAGGCGCAAGGCCACGGGCCAAGTATTTTTCTCCCGGCTCGGCAGTATCACCGTCGAGTGGCCGGGCATGACCTCCTCGTCGCGCTGATTAGTCGTGGTGGTTTCGATATCCAGGCAGTGTTCACCCGCTTCGTCGACATATTTTTTCGTCACCTTTCCGCGAAGCCAAAGGACATCAGACAGGTAGACGAATTTCGTGTACTTGGCGTAACAAGTTTTGAGCCACCCCTCGTCACCTATCCAGTTGGTCATATGCTGGATGACCCATTGATTGCGCTGGGCACCAACGTCATAAGGATAAGGAACCCCGGCCTGTTTGGCGGCATCAATGTTGTAATGGACTGCATAGGTCGGTTCTAGCGCACCCGTAGCGGGGTCGCGGAACGCCCAGGCCGGATGCCGCCGGTAGTCGCGCAGGGCTGCGCCCAGAGCCTTCAGTTTGACCGGGGCGCTACCAATGCACCAGGCGATAATATCGGTGAGGCCGATGGGCCCGATGACCAGGGGTTTCAATTCTTCTCCTTCGCTGACACTCTCCCAGTAGCGAACTTCGGATCCCCGGATTTCCGTCGCCAGAACCTGCTCCTCGATCTCCTTAATCTCTTTTTCCGTCCAGGGATGCGGGAGTTCGATGCCGCCGTATTTTGATTTCTCCTGGGCGGCAGCGCGTTCTGCGCGGACGCTCCAGGCTTTGGCATTGGCGACGAGTTCACCGCGCTGATTATAGAAATTATCATCATAATGCACAATGATGCTCCTGCCGGCGAATTGGCTCTTCTTATCGTCGAAATGGGTGAAGATAAGCTCCGGCGTGATTACGTCGCCATCGAACAACGGTTTGTAAAACGTCCAGTCGTTGCCAGCGTGGAAGGCATGTACACCCTGCAATCCTTGGGGAAGCCAGGTTGGGAAAACGCTATAGAGCCAGGACGGCGGAGCCACCAATTTTCCATAGCGCGTCTTTGCGGCATATTGCGGGTCCCTGTACAGCAGATTGACGTCTCCAACTCCATCGACGAAATGCCGGATGGTATCGCTGCAAACCTGCGTATGGAAAGGATCTATCCGGAACTTGGCGCCGAGGCGGCGGCTTAACTCCGCCAGCGCCTCCTCGGTAATTTTTCCTTCACTCAACTGAACTTTCTTCTCATCCTTCTGTTGCGTTGCCATGCTTTATACTCCTCCTGTTTCGCCTTGAGCGGCTATTTGGTTTTTCTTATTTGAGTCCCCGTTTCATCACCTTTCCCGCCTCATTTTTGGGAAGGCTACCGACGAACTCGATAACTCGTGGATATTCATGCCGGCTGAGGCGGGTTCTAATAAATTCCTTTAATTCCCGGTCGAGTTCCGGCGTGGCCGGTCGGTTAGCCACGATGAAGGCCTTGATGATCTGTCCCCGCTCGGCGTCCGGCGCTCCGATCACCGCTGCCTCCTGGACCGCCGGATGCTTCTTCAGGACGTCCTCGATCTCGGTAGGACTGATGGTCCAGCCCGCTGAAATGATGATGTCGTCCACGCGGCCTTTGTGCCAGAAGATGCCGTCCTCATCGATGACGGCGGCATCGCGGGCGCGGAGCCATTTCCCCCTTCGCCAGATCGCAATCTCCCCGATCTGTCCCTGGGGCACTTCATTCCCATCGCCGTCGATCAGTTTGACTTCCAGACCCGGCATGGGCTTCCCGAGGGACCCCGGCTTCACTACCCAGTCGGGGAAACCGGCGTACTGGTAGATCACAGCGCCCACCTCCGTGGAACCGTAGCCGCTGTGGGGAGCCACCCCGAATCTCGCCTTGAAAAATTCGAAGGTGTCGGTGTCCATGGGTTCTCCGGTGTAGTGCATCTTTCGGATCTTGAGTTTGTAATGGTCGATCAGGCCGGAATTCTTGATCATCCTGTATACCGTCGGCGCAGCGCCGAAGTTGTCGATCTCGAAGGCCTCCAAACCTTCGAGGAGGGTGCGGACATCGAACTTGCCCGAATACGAACCTGTGGCTACTCCCAGGGCCAAAGGCGACATGGTTCCGTGCCACATGCCGTGACCCCAGGCCGGCGATGAAGGGCAAAAGAAACGGTCTCCTAGTCTGTATCCCCGACCGAAGATGGCTGCCGGCATCAACAGCGGGACGCTTCTATGGTAATGAGGGATAGCCTGGGGAAACTTGCGAGTCGCACCGCTGGTATACTGAAACACAGCTACGTCGCTGGCTGCCGTGTCCGGAATGTAGGCGTCTTTCTGAGCCGCCAAAAGACGTTGAAAGGCCTCACCTGTGGGAACGATGCGGTATGAGCCCTTGGGATCGATAGCCCCGGCAAGCTCAGGTGTGGTGACGAGTAGTTTTGTTGCGGAATCCTTCATTCGGTGGTCCAGGGCCTCCGGCCCGAAGGCAGTAAAGCAGGGCACGAAGATAGCCCCCCGCTTGATGACACCGAAAAGGCAGACGTAGAAGTCCAGGGAAGGGTCGAGCATCACGGCTACGCGGTCTCCCTTGGCAACGCCGAATAATTCCAGTGCATAGGCGAATTGCGATGTCAGCCGCGAAAGGTCGGCAAAGGAGTGTTCTTCCCGATGTCCGTCATCGAACTGGATCCGGACGGCTACTCCCTTTTCCCGGTGTCGGTCTACGCATTCATGGCCGAGATTGAAATGCTCCGGAGTTCCATCGAACAATTCCCAGATCTGCTTAATGGTAAATTTTTCTTTTGCCTCTTCATAAGTTTTATAATCCAGCATCGACATATCTTTCACCCCAACACCTCCTATTATGTGCTAACCCACTCTGAAACAGAACAGAAAGTCAAAGACCTTATAGGCATGGTGAAATTTCTCGGTTATCCCCATGGTTTCCTGCAAGTTAATAAACACGGAAAAGGCTAATCAGTTGTATCTCTGATTAAAAGGTACGTGTTATCTAGTTTCAATCAGCAGTAAAATCAGACATGAAATACTTGACCAATCCACTCCTGATCATTTTTTACTGTATATAGAATATGAATTGTACTATAATAGTGGAACAGCCACAAGCATCAGGTGATAGTCGCCAGGGTCTACTTTGCGCAACGTAAACAGCTCCGTACTGCCTATATGGTTAGTCGACCAGATAGATACCCTGAGTTCTTAAGCCGCTCCAAGTTCCTTCTGGGTAATGACTCCTCTTTTTACCCTCCCATATGGCTGACTTCTGTTTCGATGTACTCAAATAGTTTTACCTTCTCCACGTTGGCTTTTGCCCTCCTTTTTTTCTTTATTTCCCTTCTCTTTAGTTAAAAATACCGATCCTATTCAGATTGACTGGGTATCTGGTATATAGGTCCTATAGTTTTGTCCCTTTCGGATGCCGCTGGCTGTATCCGCTACCCGGTCGATCTATGCCAATGCCCTTACCATTGCTGATCCAGCCATATTCCTTGAGGATGGCTTGGCTATAAGTGACCAAGCCGGTAACCTTGTCGAGCGGCTCGGTAGCAAGAAGGAGGGTTGCTTTAGCCATGATCTCCGGGGTCTCGCTGTCCGGATTTTCCGGGGCGGTTAATTTGAAATAAACCGTGCCCGGGGTAACCACGACCTGCGAAGGAGATAAAGCCGCCACAGTAATACCATAGGGATAAACCTCTTCAGCAAGTCCTTGAGAGAAACGCTCTATGGCTGCTTTTTCCGCCCCATACTTGGTACTACTACGGGTAGTTGGTTGATAAGGTCCGCGCCCCGGGCCAATCGCTGCGCCGGAAGAAATATTGACGATGGCTCCGCTCCGGCGTTCGATCATATCCGGCAGCACTGCTTTAGATAGGATAAAAACAGCACGAGGACCGACCGCCCAAGAACGATCCCATTGATTTACGGCCATGTCTCTGATTGGGATAAAATAAGTCAGGGCCGCATCATTAACCAAGACATCGACAGGGCCGAAGGTTTCCTTGGCAGTCTTAACAAGCTGGATACAGCTGTTCTCGGAGGCCGTATTGGTCTGAACGGCTAAAGCGGTGCCTCCGGACTGCTGGATTTCTAAAACCGTCGTACTGAGAGAGCCCTCGAAAATATGCTCCCCTTCGTCCAGGGTGCGAGCGGCGCAAACAACCTTGGCCCCTTCAGCCGCGAAGAGCTTGGATATGGCTTTACCGATACCTCGACTCGCTCCAGTCACGATAGCCACTTTATCTTCTAATTTGCCCATTTTTTTCTCCTTTTCTATTATTTTTTTTGGGTGTCATTATGTCAGGTGATAAAAAAAGCCTCAGGGTATTTTAATTTTAGGGTTGTTCAAAAGGGTACTCCTAGCGCCGATCCTGGAGACCTTTTACAGGAATAGGACTGAGCAGGCTTTTGCTGTGAAGAATCTGGCCCTGATTTCTAAGTCGATTTAAAGTTCCCCCCATAGCTGGATTCCAGGTGACTACCGGTTAGGCGCCGAAGCTAAAGCCGCGCAGATACCTCCCGGCCCCCTACCAACAACCATCACATCCGCTTCAGCAAGCACAGATAACTCTTTTTGTGGTTCGATAATCGTCTTCATAGAAAATCCTCCCTTAGAAATAGTTTAAGGTTTTTCTAACTAGGCCGCTGGCTTTGCCGACTAGTATTTTCGTGCCTGGCCCCTTCTCCATCCAGATATCAAGATTAAGCCGGATGCCAGCCGCTTCTTCAGACATTCCGATGATACGGCCATGACATACCAGTCTGTCTCCCTCTTGAACACCGCCATTGATAAAGTCCTGAGAGATGATACCACCTTTCAGCCAATAAGGACCGAAGAAATCCAGCAACAGCTGAGACATATATTCGTTAAGTATGTAGCCGGAAACAAGGGGACCAGCGTAGCCGTGGCTATGCGTGTACTTATCGTCGTGAATTGAATCGCTGAGGAAAGTCTTCTCGTGAAGCGCTCTCTGCCAGGCTACCTTAGTCAGCGAGGGGATTTCACTGCCTATACTCAGATTGCCTTTGACAGTAAAAACTTTCCCATCAGGAAGGTAATTTTTCTGAAAAACATAATCTCTCACGGCGTCATAGCCTTCCGTCGCCTGACCGTGACGTTTTTTCAATCCAACCAAAATATGCTCCAACCCGTGCCTGACTCTGACTCCATTTTGGTCTACGGTTTGGGATTCCAATACCATATACTCCAAACCGCGCTTAAGATATTTTGTGTTAAGTCTGGCGGTGGTTTTTAGGGTTGAGCCAACTCTGGCAGGGTTCAGGTATTCTTGCTCACTTCTGGCAGGTATAGTGGTATGCAAGTCGTATTTTGTGCCCATCGCCCACTGACACTGCAAGCTGGCTTTGTATGAAATCGGAACAACCGGACCGCCAAAAGGTGAGTCTGTTAAGTAAATGGGGTTATAATCATCATGGTCTTCGCAGTACTGCTTGACGAGCTTTTCGTCCATCAGAAGTTCTACAGGTCCATAGGTTTCCCCAATTTGTATATCATCGAAAGGTATTTCCGGAAGCATCTTTCTTCACTTATTTTATTATGTTTATATAAAGAAATTGTTTCTCTTCAGATTTGTGGTGGCTCGGGCGGCCTATTGCCGATTACCTTGTTCTCATTGAGTTGAGCTATTTCT
>JBEKPQ010000165.1:0-5901 GCA_049520575.1 Thermodesulfobacteriota bacterium
TGAAATCCATCTCAGGCCAGGGAGGACGTTGTGAAACGTTATTTGTATTTTATTATTTTTAGTATTTGGTCTTTCATCTTGATAGTCCCGGCTGTAATTCATGGAGAGACAATACAGGGTGAAAAACCCAGTATAGGAGTAAATCAAGATGCGGCAACTCAAGTTGAAGTCTCGAAGGTTGAACCAAAAACACGAGAATGGGGAGTCGCTTTGGGCCTGCGGTCGACCTATTTTCAAATGACCCAAAACCATGGACATTTCGTTGGAGCTGTAAATTATTTACAGGAAGAACAAAATTATTTACCGATTAAGCCCTTAGTACAACTCAATCTGTCAAAATATTTTGCCCTTGAATTTGGATATGATCAATTTAAGGCGGGTACTTTAAATGGGGCCTTTACGGTAGATAATGTGAACTATAGCGAGCATGATAGCCGATTTACGGACGGGTATATACATTGGGACTCCTTCATGCTGGCCTTACAGTTTCGTTGGCCCCATTTTCACAAATCCTTTGTCCCCTATGTGTTGGGAGGAGTCAGTTACATTAAAACCTCCTGGGAAAGGGAAAATTGGTATTATTACGGGTTCCCATGGCCCTGGGTCTATGATGCTTGGGTCGGTCAGGGGAATCGTCCTCAAGATTATCCGAACGGGGGATACCGTCGTATTTATGATGTTGATGATCATACGTTCGGGGTCCTGTTAGGTCTTGGCCTGGACTATTTTATTTGGAAAAATTGGGCGTTGAATCTGGATGTGCGTTACCAATGGGCCAAAGTTAATTTTACCTATGGACTGGTCGATGATAATAGCCAAAATGTGTCTCTTAGCAATCACTCCTTCCCTTTGGATTCCTGGATTCTTGGGCTGGGTCTTAAATACTATTTTTAAAGGAGATTTTTCGAGATAGGCCAGGACAGGATAAGGACCGATGTTTTTCATTCTAAGATGATTCTTGTCTAAGATAAATATCAGGAATGAATCAGTCTCAAGAGATTTTTATGACCTTGTCGTTATGGGTTTGACCGAGGGGACTTCTTTAACGAGCCGGTATGTTTTTAACTGCACCTATTCGAATATCAATACCCTTTTGCACCGTTACGGCCTTTACCTTTTGCCCAATCTCTACGTCAGACTCAAACTTTAATCCTCGAAATACCACATGTATTCCTCTGGTTAAAATTTTCGTCTTCCTTGAGTTTGATCAAAATTGAATATTTTTCAAAGCTCTCGGAATATGTCGTGGCCTATAACCGGTTGCCCCCTTTAAAACCTTATTTAGTGAACCGGGACATAGGGAATCATAGTCGAACTGCCTTAATGATAGGAAATTGCTTTTTGATGAATGAATGATAATGATAAGAACTTGCTTTTTGATGGAAAGATTATAGGGAATGAAAAATTCACGGTCAAGGAGAAAAACAGGGTCGAGCCTTGCCATAATAAGCACTCAGTTTATTAGAACACTGTGTAAATAAAGGGCGCCAAAGCACCGCCCTCTGTAAGGACCATCAGTGCGCACAAAGCCAGAAGCATAAGTACTATGGGAACCAACCAGTATTTTTTTTCGTTTTGAGAAACTTCCAAAACTCAGCAGCAACGGCTATTTTACTCATAGTATCCTCCTGCTTAGACCACTAAAACATTTTTTCATAGCACTGCTTATCATTCTTTCTATTTTCCCTTTGTATCCAGTAAGACCCAGTCTTCTTCTCAAGCCGCAGAGCGAGTGGATTCTTCCCAAGTACTCGCATTACAAGTCCAATCGGCGTAAGCACAAGATAATATAGAAATGCTAAGATCACATGGCTTGAAATAGAGCCTAGCACCAAGGCCAGTTTCATCCAGTACTTATACACTGGCTTCAGTGCCGTTGGCTGAACCCACGCCATCAGTAAGGCAGCTATGCCGATTCCCCAGAGCACAAAGCCGATGTCACGCTTTCGCCAGACAAGAATGGCTCCAAGCATGCCCAATGCAAAGAAAAGGGTCACAGCGAATTTGCGAAGCTCCTTCTCGCCACTTTTCGGTTCTATCATGCTACCATCTTAATCCAGTTCGGATTTTTTTTCCAATCAACATCGCCTGTGAGTGCTTTCTGCTCCTTTTTGACGAGAATAATGTTTTCCATAACCAGATAATCCATCTCCGTACTCATGAAGCACATGTATGCGTCCCTTGGTGAACAAACAATCGGTTCGCCACGCACGTTGAATGAGGTGTTGACAATGACAGGACAGCCTGTCATCTCATAAAAGGATTCTATCGTTCTGTGATAGGCCGGGTTTGTCTCTTTGTGAACCGTTTGAAGGCGGGCGGAGTAATCAACATGGGTAATTGCCGGGATATCTGAACGGACAATATTCAGTTTGTCAATTCCCCATAGCCTCTCTTCCGAGTCGCTCATTAATCGCCTTTTTTCGGGCTTTACATAGGCGACAAGGAGCATATAAGGACTTTCTCGGCCGATCTCGAAATAATCAGATACATATTCCCCAAGAACTGAGGGGGCGAGGGGACGAAAGCTCTCACGGAATTTTATCTTGAGGTTCATCACGGACTGCATTTTAGAGGAACGAGCATCACCTATTATGCTCCGTGCCCCTAAGGCTCGTGGTCCAAATTCCATTCTGCCTTGGAACCAACCGATAACCTTTTCTTGAGCAATAAATTCCGCGACCTTCTGAGGAATCTTGTCCTCTGGCGTCTCAACGTAAGGGATCCCATTGGTATCCAAGAACTCTTTGATTTGCCTTGAAGTAAAAGAAGGGCCAAGAAACGACCCTTTTTGAAAATCTTGCTTTCCGTTCACTGACCTCTTGTTTTCAAGATACTGGTACCAGGTGAAGAGCGCAACACCCAACGCACCCCCTGCATCGCCAGCGGCCGGTTGAATCCAGATATCATCAAAGGGGCTCTCACGCAGGATACGGCCATTGCCTACGCAGTTGAGGGCCACACCGCCTGCGAGACATAGATATCGCTCCCCAGTGACCCGATGAATGTGGCCGGCAGTCCTTAACATGACTTCTTCTGTAATTACTTGGACGGACCGAGCGAGATCCATCTCCTTCTGTGTGATCTTGGATTCAGGTTTCCGAGGCGGGCCTCCGAACAACCTGTGGAATTTCGCGTTGGTCATCGTCAAACCGACACAATAATTGAAATAATCCATGTTCAGCCGGTAAGAACCATCGTCCTTGAGATCCAGCAGCTCACTTAGAATGAGATCAACATACTTGGGGTCACCATAAGGCGCCAAGCCCATTACTTTGTATTCACCAGAGTTGACCCTGAATCCAGTGTAATACGTAAACGCGGAGTAAAGGAGACCAAGGGAATGCGGGAAGTGAATCTCGGAAATAATCTCAACCGTGTTATCGTGACCCACGCCAAAGCTGGTCGTCGTCCATTCTCCAACGCCGTCCATTGTCAGAAATGCAGCACGCTCAAAAGGTGACGGGAAAAATGCACTCGCCGCATGAGATTCATGGTGTTCGGGATAAATAATCTTCCCTCTGTAACCCAATTCTTTTTTTATGAGGTCGGGAACCCAAAACTTTTGCTTGATCCACAAAGGCATGGCTTTCCAAAAGGACATAATACCAGTAGGAGCATAAGCGAGATAGCTCTCTAACACCGCTCAAATTTGATGAAAGGCTTTTCATAGAAAGCAACATAGTTTAAAGACTCACCCTTGATACCAGCGGAACTCAAACAGTATTGAATGGCATTAATTGGAAAGCTGAAATCGTGTTTCTTCCTTGTAAACCGCTCTTCTTGAGCCGCTGCAATAATCTCTCCATCTTTTACAAGACATGCAGCACTATCGTGATAAAATGCGGAAATACCCAAAATATACATTTCGTTTCTTCTAAGCCGCATTAGTCCGCCCCGTCCACTCTCAGCATCGCTGAGAAACGTATTTGACAATTTCTTCAAATCAAGCCTCGGCAAAAAAGATGAGAATTTTATGTATTATAATAATACAGATTAAGATATAAAAGCAATAATCCAATCGGTTCTTCTTTTTTAGAGATGACGACTTTTAACTCCCTCAGTCTCTTCGTCCAAACCATATATCTGGATTCTAGGTTAAAGTCAGCAGCTCACTCCCCAGATTTTCAAGACTTTTACTTAATGACTGAAAGCGGTTTTCCGGAGGTAAGTGAACGGAATAACTGTTCGGCCATTATTTGATGGGTTTTAATGTTAGGATGGGCATCAAAGGGGCTGACCCAAGTCTTGATATTTTTCAAGTAGGGGAGTAAATCGACGACTTCTATTCCATAATTAACAGGCAACTGGATACAATCAAACTGGAGGTTTCCTTGGCCCAAATAATCGACTTGGAATTGGACCTGTTCATTTAAGGGTTTATCCATGATAAAAGATAAGGTAATATCATACCAACCCCCATCTTTCTTGAAATCTTTTTTCGTCGGTTTTTTTTCTGATAGCAAGTGATCTCCGGCCATTATCTTTATATCTATCATTGGCTTTTTATCAAGTTGACTCCCTCTTAAGCGAAATATGACTTGATGCTCTCCTTTTTCCAAATAAACCTTGGGAGTTGAAATGATATTGCCCACGGGGGTTTTCTCCTGAGTAACATAAAGTGCCCTTCCCAGATAAGAACTGGGATCAAGGACCTCTTCTCCTTTTCCTTTTGAGGCCCAAACGGCCGGAAAGGTTAACATATTCGG
Source organism: Thermodesulfobacteriota bacterium (assembly GCA_049520575.1). Taxonomy (GTDB): domain Bacteria; phylum Desulfobacterota; class RBG-13-43-22; order RBG-13-43-22; family RBG-13-43-22; genus RBG-13-43-22. The sequence continues at coordinate 4,710 of JBEKPQ010000165.1, forward strand.
AGAGGAAATCCTCTTCATCCGATCATTGATTGGTTTAAAAGGATATTCCCCCTTGTAGGGCAGACAAGGGTAAAGCATAAGGATTCTTTTTTTAGAATAACACTTGGCTAACGTGGCCCAATCATGGAACGTCAAACGGAACAAAAACCATCCGGGTGTCTTTTCGTCATAATCTTGTAATAAATATTGAGTATATGTGCGGTTCAAGGGCGGCAGGATAGTATCCAATTCATAATTCAGAAAATAATAAAGATAAGAGTGGCTCATTAAAAACTGGTGAGTGGGAAGACTCTGCCAGAAACGTAACCTATATTCAAAACTATTTTCGGGCCTGTTTTCCTTGTTTATTTCGAGATCGTTAATATACCATTCATAGATGATTATGTCCGGTTGAAGCCGTGGTCCTGTTTGGGTCAGGATGAAAAGATGGGAATCGATTTCCCATCCCGGAGAGATCCGGGTCTCCATGTCATATTGGATATTTTTTCGGTTAAGGAGTTGCAAGAGTCTGAAGGGATAGGTGTCTTTCCAATCCCGGATCCCATCTCCCCAAGTAATTGAATCTCCCTGGATCAATATCCTGGTAAGGCCTGATCCTATAGGTTTTTTAAATACTGGTCCGCGATTCGTAAATGGATCCCCCCCATTGGATGAAAGATATTCGAATGCCTTATTTCCCGGGGCTCCGGAAGTTTTCCTTCCTCCTTCCCAAAAAACAATCCTAAGAAAAAGCTCTCCCGCGGCCAAAGTTAATATTAATGAGAAAGAAATTAAGATAGTCCAGCGACGAAAAAACACAACTAGCCAAATTAGTAAAAGCCCCAGGGACCCCAGAAGACAAAAGTTCTTCCCCCAAGAAACAGTATTTAACCAGACCTCGATGTTTCCAAGTTCCAGCCAGGATATTTGTTCCATTTTTAAGTCTTCATAGCCGGCCCGGCCGGGCTCGGCAACTTCTACCCTGAGCCATCCTTGGTTAAGAATATTGTTAAGGTGTAATTCCAAGAAATGCGGGCCGGCTGACAGCCATTGTTTGGTTTCTCCTACATTGTTGGGGCTGATACCTATCAGGGTGATAATCGGGCGGTTATCGATTGAGACCTTTCCATTATCGTCGCAGGTTAATTTTATATAGTAGAATCCCGCCTTGGGGACTTGCCAGACTGCGTAGGCGGTAAGAGAAGTGTCTGGT
>JBEKPQ010000166.1:0-6654 GCA_049520575.1 Thermodesulfobacteriota bacterium
GGGCCAGGCCAGCCCCTTTAATTGTATTGAGCATCTCAAAGCGGATGCTGTGCCAAACCGATTTCGCACGAATCCTTTTTGATATATTTCCCCATGCTTTCAATCCGTTCGAAAGATCCACCCCCCCATTAAATAAGCAACTTAGAATCAATGTCCTTTTCTTCTCCTGGCTAAAGGGTCCCGGGAGAAACGGAGAATAAAAATCCCCCCTTTTTTTCTCATGGTTTGGAATGGACAGGCAGGAGGAAAAGGAGACCTTTCTCACCCTCCCGCCTGTGATTAGAAAAAACCCCGCTCCTCACACCGTGAACTCGGTGAGCCAAAAATCATGAATATTACAAAAACTTGTGGCCCAGAGAGTACCCTTTAATCCTTCAGGGAGCGTGTATGAAGACTCGGCGACGGCATCGGTGTTGGTAAAAATTTTTTCCCCGATAAATTTACCTTCAGTGGTTAAGAGGGTATGTTTGACAATGTAGTGTTCCTTGGTCATGGGATGGGGGGTTACCACGGCAACCATTCTTCCCTTCATCGTCACCACCGGTACATGGGCACCTTCCTTGCCGGCCCAACGTCCTGGAGCCTCTTTGGTGTAAATGAGGCCTTTAGGGAACATGGTTGCGGCCTGTACCCGAACGGCGTTTCCCAAGACCGCTGCACCGGCAACGATCAGAGACCCTTTTAAAAAATCCCTTCTTTCCTTCATGGCTGGCATCCTTTCATTATAGGTTTTAAGGTTGAACGACTCATAAAAAGTATAAAGATTTTATTTTAAATATTCTTTTAGCTGGATAGAGTAATTGATGCATTTCATATTGAAAAAGCCTGTATCTTTGAGTCTTATTTCCGGTAATAAAAAAATATTCCAAATTCCGCCTGGAAGTGTGGTATGGGGTCGGGCCAGGCCAGCCCTTTTAATTGTATTGGGCATCCTGAAGCTGATGCTGTGCCAAATCCAATTTCAATTTAGCCTATCTCTTGTTTGATCAACTTGGTTATTTCTCCCTCATTGGGAAATCGCTGTCCTTCAATATTTTGTTTAGAGTAAATCAACTTGCCGTTACATTTTACATCGAAGATACCGCCACCGCCTTCGATTAGGTTAATTTTTGAATCAGGATAATTTGCCTTCAATTCCGCTTCCACCCGGGAAGCTTGGGGAAGAAAGTTTCAAGCAACACAATATTCAATAGAAATGTTCATAGCGCCTCCTTAATTTAAAATGGACAATCAAGTCAATATAACAATGTACTTAAGTAGTTTTCCCATAGGTATACGAAAAAAAGTTGATGTTGGAATGGGTTCGGGCCAGGCCAGCTCTTTTAATTATATTGAGCATCGCAAAACTGATGCTGTGCCAAATCCAATTTGAAACGAAATATCGATTGGCTCGTGACATCGATGTTCTGCTTAGAAGCTTCTTCTTACTCCTCATTTTTTATATATTCCCCAGGGATTGCAATCCATGATATGCGGCGTTAATGAATAAAAGCAAATTGCTTTTCGTAGAACTCTCTGGCAACAGCTTGTTTTTCAGCCACGTAGGAAAAAATCTCATTGTAATTTTCAAAAAGGAGATTAACTATTCTGGTGTCCAAAAGACGACGGTCAGAAAGCTGTTTAATAATTTGAATAATTCCTTCTTTGGACATCCCTTTTCTGTATGGCCGGTCTTCAGCCAGCGCGGTAAATATATCTGCGACCGTCATTATTCGTGCTCCCGTACTTAGCTCGGCTGCTGTGCAATGGAAGGGATAACCGGAACCGTCAAGTCTTTCATGATGATAAGCGGCCCATTCCGCAATCTGCTTAAGTCCCCCAATGCTATTAATTATAAGATAAGTATAATACGTGTGAGATTTCATAACGGACATCTCTTCTTTTGTAAGGTTTCCAGGTTTTTCCAGAATGCTGTTGAGGATTGCCAATTTCCCAAGATCATGCAGATTGCCGGCAACCTCCATAAGCCCTATTTCTGTGTCTGTCAGTCCGAATATTTTTGCCAACCTGGATGCGGATGCAGCAACACCTGAAGAATGAGTTGAAGTAAAATGGGACCGGAAATCAATTATATTTCGAAAAAGCTCGGATATTATGGAAATATCCGAATAATCTATTTCTATTTTTCTGAAAGGACCTTCATTAAGCAAAAGAGAATATAATCGTGGGGAAGTCAGATCCAGCCAAAATTCTTCGCTATGAGATACTGAGATGAAAAGATCCACAACCTGAGGATGCAATGAAGAGCCGGACAAAGATTTTATTCTTGAGATAATATCTTCGTGTTGATGAAGAATGTAGACATCCCGCCTTATCTGGCGTTCGAGATAATCGGCAAGAAATAACAACTGCGACTCAAAAACAACGGGATTTTCAATTGACTCTCCCCAAGGCTGCCACTCTTTGTGGTGGAATCTGATGATTCTTGCCGAGTCTTTTAGCCAAGGTATGTTGTTGAGTAAAAGTTCACCACGAATGCAATGTTCTTCGAGATTTTCGAATGCATAATTCCGAAGGGTAATTTTTTCCTCCAATGAAAAAGCGCCGATATCATGAAGCAATGCTGCTATAAAGAGTTTCTCCAATCTTTCATTTGAAAGTCTTGCGACTTTCCCCATTTCCCACACGACAAGTGCTGTCCTTTGTTGATGCTGTATCAATAAAGGACTGGCCAAATCCATGGCGTCGGAAAGTGAAAGAACCAGATTCCCTAAATTAACAGTAATATTTCGGCGCATATTGTTCTCCTAAAAATATTTTTCCAGCTAACAATGTAATTAAGTAGTTTTCCCAATATGTATACGAAAAAGGGTTAGGGACCAGGACAACCCCTTTAATTTTATGGAGCATCCCGAAGCTGATGCTGTGCCAAACCCAATTTCGCACGAATCATTTTTTATTTATTCCCCGGGGCTTTCAATCCATTCGTATGGTCCGACCCCACGTTCGCTTTCCCGCCTTGGCGCATCCGGAACCCGTCGTCCTGGCTGTAACCCCAGCCGTGGCCTCATTTCATCTGTGTAAGTCGTCATTTTAATGCCTCTACTCCCTTAAGGACATCCTCGAACCAGGGCGCAAAGTAGTCGGGGGTCACATTTTCATGGGATTTGGCTCCCTGGTTGGAGTCGAAGAAGATAGCCTTGATACCGAGCTGGCTAGCCCCGTAAATATCCCGGTACATGTCGTTGCCCACGCAAATCACCTCGGCCGGTTCGAGCTTCAGGTCTTCGAGGGCTTTCCCAATAAGCCTCCTATCAGGTTTCCTGAATCCGTAGTGCGCGGAGATGATGATAGGGTCGAAATAGCCGTCCAGCCTTACGGCCTCCATCTCGGGTAGGGCGTAACAGGGCTGCGCATCGGAAACAAGAGCCAGGCGGTAGGTGGGGCGCAACTCGTCCAGCACCCTCTTCACGTCAGGGTAGAGCTGGAGCTGTTTCCGGGAGATAGCCCGGTAGATCTGGGCGAGGATCGTGGCCAGCTTTTGACGCGCGAGGGGCGCTTGAATGCCCTCCTGCCTGAGAAGGCTGTTCCAGATGGCCTCCACGTCTATTTCCGGGTATTTCTCGCCACCTTCTTCTTTCTGCTGTTTCATGATCTCGTAGTAACGGTCCCGCACCTCCCACCGGTGCAGGTATACCCCGTGATAGGTCAGATAATGGGCGATACCACGGTAGATCTCTTCCAGAGACTCGTCGGTCTCGATATCTATCAATGTTCCATAGAGATCAAACAGGATTCCTTTTATTTTCATAGTGGGTCTACCTCAGTGTTTTTTTTGCTTCATCCAGTAACTGCCGCCGGTACCTTCCATCAATCCAGAAGTTACGGGCGATGCGCAACAGGGTGAGCCCCATGTGAAACGGAATGCGGCGGGTAATGGACGCGAAGGCGCTATCCCGGTCGGGAAAATGGCAGGCATACTCCCATAGAAAGTGACCGATAAAGGGTTCCGCCGGCAGATGGTCGCCCGTGTACTGCATGAAAAAATGCTTGATCTCGCCGGCCACCCGACCTACATCGAAGACCCGGTCAGCCAGCTTCATCCGCTCCAGGTCGATGACGATTACCCAAAGACCGTCACCGAAGAGGATATTGGTGGGAGTCACGTCCCCGTGAACAAGGACCTGATTGTCCTCCCACATGCATCCCTTCTCCCGCCACCGGTCCTTGAGCCAGTAAAACTCCTGTGCCTCATCCCATCCGATATGTCCCCAGTTTTTCAACTGATCCATAATCCGGTCGAAGTAAGAGCAGTCCCTGTTGAAGTCCACCCGGTCTCCGGAGGCAGTCCTGTTGTGAGCAGTGGCGAGAAAATAGGCAAGCGCAGTAAGCTTCTGGAAGAGGGGCTCTCTTGCACCTTCCCAAATCGCCTTAACGATGAAATCGGTGAGTGGCGTACCATAACAGAACTCCTCAACCAGCACACAGTCAAGGCTGCTATTGTGACCGATGGGACGGGCGACATAGTGGGGATAGCCGGTAAAACCGATGCTACGCAGATGATGAAGATTGTTGAATTCCCGCTCCATGCGGTAAAAGGCAGATTCCGGCGAGCGGTCTGAGATACCTCCGAAAAACTTACCGATAAGCCGAGTCCGGCTGTTCCGATCTTCGTAGAGGTAGACATGGTTGGATGCGGGAAGGCGATACACCCGGAAGTCGGGAGAGCTGCTATCGACGCCGAGCTGCGAGAGAATGTCGTAGCGGAGATACCCATAGAGCGGATCTTTTTGAGAAAGATGGCCGAGGTACTTCATAAAATCTCAACGGTTGAATTGTTTTTTTTGATAAGAACTCCCCGTTGGTAGAAAGTATAGGCGTTTCCACCCTGCTTATCCATCGCTTCCTTCCATTTGAAAATCTGATCCCTTTTGTTCATCGGACACTCCTTTTGTCTTTATTGTACCCTTTTTAAAGTGCCCGTCAAACTAGGGGAGGTTTAGTTAGACCCACCCCTTTAATTGTATTGAGCATCCAGAAGCTGATGCTGTGCCAAATCCGATTTCACAAGAATCATTTTTTTATATTCCCCCAAGCTTTCAATCCCTTCTGATGGTCTGCCCACCCTTTAACCTACTCGCGTGAATTCAAGTACTGTCCGAAACTATTCCGCATGCAAGGCTTCAAGAACAGCTCGTGGATTCTTTGAGGCAATGCGCAATAATGCCTTTGCAGGCCCATCCGGTTTCCTTCTGCCCTGTTCCCAATTCTGCAAAGTTCGAATACTGACCCCCATCATAAGAGCGAATTCACTCTGTGAAACATTGAGTTCCTCTCTGACATTCTTGATTTCAGGTGGCTTTATTTCATAAATACGACTTGGAGTCCTATGTCCGGTCTTGATCTCGCCAGCTTCTTTGATACTGGCAATTAACTTGTCAAAATGTTCTTTCTTCATGATAACATCTCCTTCATTATTCTCCGAAGCAGTTTAAGTTGCTCCTTCGTCAGGTCGTCTTGTTCGGTCTTTCTGTATGGGAAAAGCATAAAAATTGTGTCAGGAACACTCCAATAGTAAATGATCCGCAATGCCCCACGTTTTCCGGTGCCAGGAAGACTCCATCGAATTTTTCGTAACCCTCCACTCCCTCTGATTAAGTCTCCTGCATCCGGTCGGAGCATCAATGCAGTTTGCAGCATCCGATACCTATCATCCGATAGCAGGGGTTCAATTTCCTTTGTAAAGATAAAAGTTTCAATAAATACCATAATCGTATTATACGCCATTGGCGCATATTGTCAATGGGGCTTACTTTTTTTGTTGGCCAACAGAAAGTTACGAGAGAGCACAATTTCGGGTGATATGATGCAATCGTTTTTTGTCAAATTTATTGTTCGCAGGTCTTGGATTAGCGTTCCACCGTCTTAGCTTAGGAATGAGCATCCCGAAACTAATGCTGTGCCAAGTCCGATTTCGCCTGAATCATTTTTTATATTTTTCCCCGGGCTTTCATTTCGTTTGGATGGTCTGCCCCTCAATAAATTGGGGGGGCAACCCGATCAATGCTGCCGGGTCAGTTCTATTCTTCGTCATGTCCAGCAATCTCTTAAAATCCGGCGCTGGAATTGTATGAAGACTTGTCTCCCCTCCAGAGGCGATCCACACTCCACGCCCCTCCTCCAGCTAGGGCCAGATAAAGGAACACAAAGCTCAAGATAACGGCCAGGTCCCCTCCATTCTTAATGGGCCAGAACCCTTTCGGCGCGTGGACCATGAAGTAGGCCACGGCCATTTCTCCAGATAGGATGAACGCCACAGGACGGGTGAATAGCCCGAGCAAAAGAAGCAGCCCGCCGAAGAACTCCAGCACCCCGGCCAGGCCGATCAGAGAAAACAGCGGAGGCGATACTGCCTGCTGAGTAGCAAGGAAGCCGAATAGCTTCTGGGCCCCGTGCTGCATGAAGAGGAATGCCGTAACGATCCGCAGGACGCTCAGGATGCGCGACGACCACCGGGAACAAAATGAATCGAGATTAACCATAAACACCTCCTCATTATATCTATGAGATGAGTTGATTTTGGTATAGGCCTGGGCCAGGCCAGCCCCTTTAATTGTATTGAGCATCTCAAAGCGGATGCTGTGCCAAACCGATTTCGCACGAATCCTTTTTGATATATTTCCCCATGCTTTCAATCCGTTCGAAAGATCCACC
>JBEKPQ010000167.1:0-5840 GCA_049520575.1 Thermodesulfobacteriota bacterium
CGGGGTTTCGCTGCAAGCAGCCCGGGGTTTCGCTGCAAGCAGCCCGGGGTTTCGCTGCAAGCAGCCCGGGTTTTCGCTGCAAGCAGCCCGGGGTTTCGCTGCAAGCAGCCCGGGTTTTCGCTGCAAGCAGCCCGGGTTTTCGCTGCAAGCAGCGGGGAATTAAACCCAATCAGAATTATAATAGTATAAGATAAGGAAAAGATATGGTCAAGGAGAAATCCGGATCAAAAAATGGACAGCGCTAAGATCTTGTTGAAAACAAAAGCAAATTTATTGCTTTGCGGATATAAACCGCTGGCCTTGACACGCTTCGCCCCTTCTCGTTTTTTCTGGCTGGGCCGGTTCGTGCCTTTCGCCTCTTGCCTCTTGCCTTCCTATGAGCTTTGAGCTATCAGCCATGAGCTTCTTTTTTTGCCCCTCATGCCTCATGCCTATTTTTCCCTTGACTTCCCCCTTTTTCCCCTTTATTTTCTTAGCATTATCTTCTGTCATACTTAATAAGCTGCTTTTAACCCCAAGACACCTAATCGACCAAACAAACGAAATAGACCAGACTGCTTTGTGCTTTCAGCTTTGAGCTTTAAGTATCTTTTTTTCGACGAACGACGAACGCCTAACGACGAACGGTTTTTTATAAGATTTCCGGGCCTGATTGCCGGTTGAAGTAATAGCTGAACAGATAGCCCTTTTTTCGAATTGTTAAAAATTCTATTGTATCTAGTTTTTAATTTTCCCGTGAATTACAATTAACTGGGGCTTTTCCCAAGTTTTAGAAAATAGACCTAACCCCTGTCCCTGTTGTTGGAAAAAGGTGTCGAGATCGTAAAATTAAGAGACAAATAGCCAATGAGCTTCAATCAAGATTTCCCCAACATAGTGCCTAAAGCGGCAATTCCTACTGCAGCGCAGATAGCAAGAGGCATTCCGATTCCGCCTGTCAGGCTGTTGCAAACCATGTCACCAGATGACTGGGAATGTTTCACCGAAGAGTGGCTTTCATTTCACAAGATGAATGCCACGTATTTTTCCATCACACGTTATTCCGGTCCGGGCGATCTTGGCTTAGATGTCGTCGCTTTTACTTCAGAGGCCTATTTCAAACAACCTTGGGATAGTTACCAGTGTAAGCATTATGATCATTCGCTTCGTCCGAATGATGTGTACGGGGAAGTTGGTAAAATCATTTATCATTCCTTCCAATGCACCCCCCCCTTTGACCAAACATGCAGGGTACCTCGACGCCACCTGTTCATTTCTCCGCATGGTGTTGGAATCACGGTCGGACGGTTTTTTAAAGACCCAAAACGTTTTAAAGAGGAGGTCCGGAAAAATTGGGAAATCCACTGTGTCCCCAAAATCGGGAGGAACATAAAAGCTCCCCTGGAAGGTGCGTTTCTCGAATATTTTGAAGGATTTGACTTTTCGATCTTTGGGGATCGGACCACCGTTGAACTGATCGAAGAACACGCACAGACAATATTTCATGCCCCGCGATTTGGTGGTGGCTTTCCGCCGAGAGGGGAACCGGACACACCCCCGTCCGAACCAACAGAAGCCGAAAGCCTTTATCTGCGAAAATTGTTTGATGCGTATGGTGACCACCTGGGGCAGGCCGTGACGACCAAGAATGACTTGGGGCGGGATTTGGAGGATCATTACAACCGTCAGCGAGTCCTATTTTACAGCGCAGAGTCCTTAAGGAATTTCGCGCGCGACCGCACGCCGCCACGCACTTTCGACACTTTGCAGGATGATATTTACAACGGGGTTGTCGATGTTTGCGACGCCGCATATGTGGATGCACTAGAGCGCTTGCGCGTTACGATTTCCACGGCGGCTCAGGTGGATGTAAGCGGAAACGCACTGGTGAGTGTGACTAAGGTTGCCGACAAACAGGGGATTTGCCACCAGCTTGCAAATGATGAACGCCTAACGTGGAAAAAAAATCATGACTGATGGCAGAAAAAGTCCATTCAATAGCGCCCTGGAAAACGGCGTCAGGACCCTATCGATCCTCACCGCAAGCTACCCGAAGGCTCATGACCTCAGCAGGCTCGTACAGTACGACTATCTGACTGTACATTCGGCAGACGCTGACGGCCCCCCAAGCCTTCATCCTCCCTTACCCCTCCGTTCCGGCGAACTACTCGTTCGGCGTAGCCTCATCGAATCAGGGCTGCGCCTGATGATGAGCCGGTCTCTAGTCCGTCGAGAATTAAATGCCGAAGGAATCCTTTACGCGGCAGAGGAGGAAGCAGGCGCATTCTTAGATAATATACAGTCTGCTTACATCGTAGAACTTCGCAATCGTGCGGAATGGGTTGCGGCCACGTTCGATAAATTAAGCGCCGCCGAACTAAATGCCATTATCAATCACCTATTCGAGGCCTGGACTATTGAGTTTCAGCCTATCCAGTTTGGCCCTCAGGGAGAGCTACTATGAATGGTCTTGTTCTTCGGTATATAACCTATTACGGGCCGAACAAGCCGCCTGCCGCTCTATCACTTGAGCCGGGTTTAAATGTCATATGCGGCGCATCCGAAACTGGTAAGTCATTCATTGTGGAGAGTATAGATTTCATGATGGGCCAAGAAAACCCGGTTCGGGATATACCCGAAAGGGATGGATATGATCGCGTAAGGTTGGCTATTGAAAGCGCCGGCTGGCCACCATTGACGATCGATCGTAGCATAGAGGGCGGGGATTTTAGTGCCTATAATGAATTATTACTATCAGAAAGTTCTCCCGAATCTGCGGCACAAACGCTGAGATGGAGACATAGCGCTGCCCGTCAGGATACTCTTTCATATGCCTTGTTGGAGCGCTCCGGCCTTATCTCAAAAAGGCTACGCAAAAATGCAGCGGGCGAAACACGTTCACTCAGTTTCCGTGACCTTGCTCGCCTTTGCATTGTCACAGAAGAAGAAATTCAGGGCCGTAGCTCTCCGCTCTTATCAGGGCAGTATATGACGGCAACATCAGAATATGCCGTCTTTAAACTTCTGATAACCGGCGCTGATGATAGCGCCTTGGTATCGACCAAGGAAGTTTCTACCCGGCGTGATCAAGAAAAGGGAAAGATCGAATTGTTGGACGAGATGATAGAGGATCTCCAGGTCAGCTTGGACGAAGCAGACATTGTGGAGGAGGAAATTAACGCTCAACTCTCCAGGCTGGAAAAAAGCATTAGTGATAAGAACAAAGCCCTGTCCGATGTCCAAAAGGGGATGGATGCGCTTCTCGTTCGCCGCGGGAATGCGGCTAAAGAGCTTCGTAACCGAAGGGCAAGGCTCGTTGAAATCAACGAATTTGTTGATCGTTTCCGGTTGCTTGACCGTCACTATCAAACCGATCTGGGTAGGTTAGAGGCAATCCACGAGTCCGGCTCACTTTTCATTGACCTTGAACAAAAGCCTTGCCCTTTGTGTGGCGCTCTTCCAGGCGATCAGCATTTAAACTCGGACTGCGAAGGGAATACAACGGCGGTAGTTGAGGCGGCTGACGCGGAGATGGTCAAAATCAACCGCCTGCGTCAAGAACTACAGAATACGGTCTTATCTTTGACGACGGAGCGGAACGAACTTGAAGGGCCGATGTCACAGTTTGAAGAGGAATACAAGGACTGTGAACAGAAACTCAATGAAATCGCATCACCGGCGGTATCAGCAGAGCGCGCCTCTTATAACCAACTCGTTACTGAGCTTGCAGATGTCCGGTCAACCTTGGATAAAATCAACCGGCTAAAGCGTCTAATAGCTCAACGCGTCGAATTGGAAGGTGAGGTTTCCGAAGCAGCGGGCGGCCCGAGCACAACGCGAACACTAGTTTCAAAAAACGTACTTGATGATTTTTCCCAAACAATCGAGAGAATATTGCAAGAGTGGCATTTTCCAGGTGCCTCTCGCGTATTTTTTAACGAGGGTAAGCGTGATTTCCAAATTGCTGGAAAAGAGAGGGGCAGCACAGGGAAGGGACTTAGAGCAATTACCCATGCGGCTGTGAAAATTGGATTAATGGAATTCTGCCGAGAACGCGATTTACCTCACCCCGGCTTCGTCGTTCTAGATTCGCCGTTGCTTGCATATTGGAAGCCGGAAGGAGAAGAAGACGATTTAAGCGGCACCGATTTAAAAGAGAAATTCTACCGCTATTTGCTTGGTCTGCACAAAGACAACCAGGTCATCATTGTCGAAAACCAGCATCCGCCTGACTTTGTTTTTAAAGAAGGTAAAGTCACTTTGTTTACAAAAAATCCGCATCAGGGACGGTACGGATTCTTCCCGATCAGTTGAGCTGTTATCGTATCAGTGGAATTCCTGGAATCCGGGGACATCCATGATAAGTAATGTCAAGGGGAAAAATGGAGGTTTCCCCTAGCCGTCCGTTAAAGAAAAAAAGAAGAGTTGTTTTTTCCATTAAGTAATTCCTTTGAGGTGGTGATCTATTTCTGATAAAGGAGGTCTTCTATGGAATTTTTTCAATGCCCTTGCCCGAAAAAGGGCAGGGTAATTCTCGACGGTAGCTCCCAGGGATTCAACCGGGATAACTCCGGCAATATGATTACAAAAAAGTGCAACCCCGGTCTCCACACCATCGCCCTGAGGTGCACAAGCAAGAAAAAGTGTCTGCCCGAGCAGGTCCAAATCGAGATAAAGGATACCGACCCGATTTCGCCTATGGAGGTTTCATTCCGATGCGTCTGATAAATCATGGCCTGAGGGTTTTCTTTTTCGTCATGGCGGGGCTTTGCGCCGGATGCGCACACTATCATGAAAACCCTTCCCTTAAAGCCGTCTCTTCTTCAACAGGGTACCGGTACAGCGTTGTACGTCCACAGCCAAGCCAAGACAAACCCTTCGTTATCCTATCCTTCTCCGGGGGAGGTACCCGGGCCGCGGCCTTTTCCTTTGGTCTGATGGAGGAACTCCGTCAGGTGGAATACAGTACAAAGGGCGGACAAAAGCGGAGGCTGTTGGAGGACGTTGAGATAATATCCTCGGTCTCGGGAGGAAGTTTTACCTCGGCCTATTACGCCCTATTTCCGGACAGATTCTTTAACGAATTTCCGGAAAGGTTCCTCTACCGGAACATCAAGGGAGGGCTTATTCTCAAGATGTTCAATCCCTACAACTGGGTTAGGCTCGCTTCCCCGGATTTTAGCCGGATCGATATGGCCGATGAGTACTATAACGAAACGATCTTCGAGCGGAAAACCTTCGCCGACCTCCTCGGGAAGCCGCGGGAGAGAGTACCCTTTCTTGTTCTGAACGCCACCGACATCAGCATCAATCACCGATTTGAGTTCACCCAAGACCAGTTCGATCTCCTTTGCTCCGATCTTTCTAGCGTTACACTATCCCGGGCAGTGGCGGCATCTTCCGATTTCCCCGTGGCCTTCCCGCCGCTCACCCTGAACAACTATAAGGGATCATGCGGGCCATTCCCACCATGGGTTGAGCTTGGGCTCGACCATAAGAGTAATCCGAAAAGGCGCGTTGCCGAGGCAACAGCGGCGAAATCATACCGTGATCCCGACCGGCTTTTCGTACATCTGTTGGATGGCGGTCTGGCCGACAACCTGGGGCTCCGGGGACCTTTTCAAGCGGTAACCACCACGGACAGCCCTTGGAGCGTCCTGAAATATGCCAATCTGGATCAATTGGATAGGCTGATAGTGATAGCCGCCAACGCTAAGACAACCAAGCAGCGGACCTGGGACGCCAGGAGCGCACCGCCGGGGATCGGTGCCGTTTTCGATGTGATCACCGGTGGCCCAATGGATGATGTCTCCTTCGACAGCATCGACCTGATTGACGGGCATTTCACTCAGATGAAGCAA
>JBEKPQ010000168.1:0-5828 GCA_049520575.1 Thermodesulfobacteriota bacterium
AGCCTCCTCTTGGTTTAGTTCTGGGCGAGTCCATCTCGACCCAGCCGCTTGTTCCTAAAAGTATCCTAAACCACCAGGAGGTTTCCTTCAACCTTGACTACTTATGCATTCAAACACCTTACTTATTATTTTTTTTATCCGGTACTGAGGGATGAAAGAACCCCCCTTGTTATTTATCAAGAAGCCCAAGAAGGGCAGGAGTTATTGGATGGAAATGTTCATTTAAGTGAGGCTGGTGGCAGTGTATAGGATAAGCGGTTAATTTGTCAAGAAAACTATCAAGGAAACAGGGGACCGAAAGGTTAAAAACATCCGGTCCCCTCCGAATTTTACCAAATTATTTTATCATAGCCTGATAGACCAAATCCCGAATCAAGGAACCATGATAATTGCTGGGTCCGACGATCATCTCGTTTATCATAAAGACAACGAGCATATCCTCTTTCGGGTCCACCCAAAAGGCCGTACCAGCGTAACCCCCCCAATTATATGTTCCTACGGAACCGGCCACAAAGGCGACTCCGGGGGTCATGCGCACCCCAAAGCCCAGTCCGTAACTGATACCGGGAAACCAGAAGCCGGGTATTGATCCCAAATGATCGGATGTCATGTAAGCAACGGTTTTGGGGCCGAGAATTCGGACCCCATCGAGGGACCCTCCGTTTAAGAGCATTTGAGCAAACCGTGCGTAATCCATAGTCGTTGCCACCAATCCCTCACCGCCTGCGAGAAGTTTCGGGGGCTTGGTGACATTAGGCATGAATTTTCCCTGGGTAACCCGGGTTTGACTCTCAGGCTTTACCCAAAATCCGGAATCCTTCATGCCCAGAGGTTTGAATATCTTCTCTTCAAGATACTGGTCGAAGGTTTGGCCGGACAGGACTTCGATAAGCCGTCCAAGCAAAGTATAAGACCGACCGTAGTTCCACTTGGTCCTAGGCTGAAAAAGCAAGGGCAGTTTCGATAATTTAGTCGTGGCTTCGGCCAGGGTTTCATTTTCATCCCAGATTTTAGCCTCTGCCCATTTCTGCTGGACCAGACTTTTTCCTAATGAGGGGAATTCATAAATCATACCGGAGGTGTGCCTGAGAAGGTCGTGAATGGTCATCTCCTGGTTGCAGGGAACGAGTTCTAAGGATGAATTCCCTGTTAGCGAATTTGTTTTTTCTTCGCCCACCTTAAGACCCTTGAGCTCAGGGAGAAACTTCGAAACGGGATCATTAAGGATAAATTTTCCTTCCTCCCACAACATCATCATAGCGACAGCGGTGATGGGTTTACTCATCGAGTAAATACGGAAGATAGTGTCCTTTTTCATGGGCACCCCGCCGTTCTTGTCCTGCATGCCGTAAGTTTTGAAGTAGGCGATCTTTCCATGGCGCCCGATAAGGATGGTTGCACCAGGAATGATCCCTTTTTCAATATGCGGCTGGAGTGTTTTGTCAATTCGGGTCAGTCGTTCGGAAGAGAAGCCAAGGGCCTCGGGGTTTTTGGCCATTTCCAGGGGTTTGCCCCAAACAGCGGCCGAACAGACAAAGAGAAAAATAAATGAAAAAACAAAAATAAAACACCGCTGTGTTTTCATGTCTCCTCCATAAATTCAATCAAGATTGTATAAATAGGGGGATACCTGGCCTATTTATTTTTTCCCAAGCTTTGTTCCGAGGGGTGAAAGGGCCCCCTCTTTTTATTTATCAAGAAGCCCACGAAGGGCAAGAAATATTGGATAGAAATGTTCATTTAAGTGGGACTGATGGCTTTTCATAGCATAACCGACTCAATTGTCAAGAAAACTATCAGAAGTATATTGAGTAGGTCTTCTGACCCCAAAACATCTGTCCACCGACTATTTACTAATCTCCGGGAATAAAATGTTTGATAAGTCTTATAGGTCCCATAACAAACAATTCGCTCAATAAAATCAACAAAAAAATGGCGGTGATGATAACGCAAAACCAAGGCAGACCCGGGAGACGGGTGCAGATCTAATCGTCCTTCCAAAGACAGCGATAATACCACTAACAGGTTGTTGAAAAAGGCCTATCTATTGCGTTGCCCTCATTCCTCGTCATTGCGCCGTACTTCAATGTACGCCTCATTCCTCGGGATTTTGGGCGCCTTGTATCTAAACCTTTTTGAGCAACCTGTAAATAAGGGTTTCACAGCATCCAAATAAAGAAAAGTAAGAAAAAAAGCCCAACCCACTTCCTTTAACTGATCAACCACGGCCCGAGCCTCAAAAAGAAGACAGATTCTTTTTATCGTTGACCCTATTTTATTCTTATTTTATACTTTTCCCATCTTAATAAGAATCCTTGAAGCTGTATTTATGCTAAGTTCTTATCAATTGAGAAATTCATAAGTCTATTTCTCGAAAGGGCCCCTATGCTTATCATTGATCCTAAAGAACCGGTAGTGACCATTGCTATCGATCGCTCGGAGTCTTTAAACACTTTGACCCATGAACTGATTTTGAAATTAACGGAAACCATAGCCGACTGGGGTGCTCGGAAAGACATTCGGGTTATTATTCTGACCGGAAATGGAGATAAGTCCTTTATAGGCGGGGTCGATGTCCGGGCCATGATGGATCTGGATTCGGAAGGGGCGGAAAAATTCATCACCGATCTACATCGCTGCTGTCTGGCCATACGCCAGGCCGAATCCATCGTCATCGCCTCCCTCAACGGTTTTGCCCTGGGTGGCGGACTGGAGATAGCCGCTGCCTGCGATTTACGCATCGCCTCGGATAAGGCCCGCTTCGGGATGCCCGAAGTCCGGGTGGGCATCCCCTCAGTGATCGAATCAGCCATCCTTCCCAGTTTAATCGGAGTCGGCCGGACGGCGGAGTTGGTCTATACCGGGGCAATGATCGATGCAGCCGAAGCCGAACGGATCGGTTTGATCCACAAACTGGTCCCTCAGGAAGCCCTCAAGGAAGCTACCTGGCATTGGGTCGACCAGATACTTCAAAATGGACCTACGGCCATGATCCTGCAAAAAAAATTAATCGCTCAATGGATGGAGTTAAGCCTCACGGATTCCATTGCCGCGGGTATCGGATCTTTTCGAAAATGTTTCCAGACCCGCGAACCCCATGAGGGGATGAAGGCCTTTTTAGAAAAACGGCCGGCTGATTATCAGAAAAACAACTAACGGGCAGGGAGGGATAACAATTCTTCGTTTTGTAGTCCATGAACATCATGCCGGTCATCTCCATTTCGATTTCCGTTTGGAAATGGATGGGGTGCTGCGTTCCTGGGCAGTTCCTAAAGGACCGTCTCTAAATCCAACGGAAAAACGTCTGGCACTGCTGGTTGAGGATCATCCCTTGTCTTATGTTGATTTTGAAGGGATTATCCCCCAAGGCATGAGCGGTGCCGGACCGGTGGTGGTCTGGGACACGGGAACTTATGAACTCTTGGAGCAAAAGGAGGATAAACTGGCCTTTATTCTTCAGGGCAGAATCCTAAAGGGTGAATTCACACTGGTCCGCCTTAAAGGAAGGGGCAAGGGGAATGAGTGGCTTCTGATTAAAAAAAAGGACTCTTATGCCCAAGAGTCCTGGAAAATGGAATTGCGATTAACAGGGCCTGAAAAGGCGAAACTTAAAGAACGGACACCACCCTGCGAAACTTCCTGATGATGTCTATATTAAGAGCCTTCCGAATCCAAATCCCAAAACGGAGAGCACCGTACTAATTACCTGTTACCTGATTCAAAAGAAGAATAAATTAGTAAAGTGTCCCCCGAATACAGAGAGGGGAAGATGGTCAAAAGTGAATCCAGTGGACAACGTCCCCTCCCTCCCTTGGAAATGGCTAAAAGATGGGTTAGGTTACCCGGTTGATCCCGACGATCTATATTCATAACGGTGGTTGGATAGTCGGTTACGAAGGGCAACCAGGAGGCCTAGGCCATAGGTATTGAAGCGGCGGGGGAAGGGCCTAAGCTTTCCCTGGGTCATGGCCGTCTGCACGGCTTCCAGGCTCAATTGAGAAATTTCCAGCTCCGTCCGGTTATTGCCGATCTCAAAGAGGAAATGGGCGTCGCTGCCGGAGATAGCCGGCAACTTTTTCTCCTCAGCCAAATAATGTGCCAATCGATTTCCCCTGGGGCGGTTGCGACCGTTTTCGATTTCCAGGCCTTGTAAGTGCTTAAAATGCCCTTTGTTCAGCTTACAAATCGGCCTCTTTCTCCAGATTTTTCCCAAGGGGATGCGGTATGGGTGGGCCAGGAAGGCGATAGCCCCTTGGTCCTTAACCTCCATAATAACCTCTTCAAAAAGCCCCGGCTGGATGGTCTTCCTGATGAAATAAACTAAAACATGTCCCAGTTCGGTACCGACTTCCTCGCCAGGGATGACTATGATACCCTCATGATAGGATTTCTCCCAGTATGGCAAAGCCCCTTCCGCCGTGTTGTGATCAGTGATGGCTATTACCTGAAGTCCTTTTCCCCGTGCCCAGGCAATACAGGTTTCCGGGGAGCCAAAGCCATCCGAAAAAGTGGTGTGGCAGTGGAGTTCAGCCAAGGCCTTCATTAACCGAGCATCCCATCTTCAGCCGGATTCAGGCTCCGTTTCTTTAGAAAATTAGTTAAATAATGCAAGGATTCGCCTATAAAAGCGCCAGGGTCATCGCGGAATAAGTCAACATAGGTGTTGGCTGCTCCCGGCAGTAGCATCTTCAAGGCTTTCAGAATCTGAAGCCGTTTCAAGGTTCCGACGAGTGCACATGGCCTAGGGTAGTATGCGCGGTCGCTGCCTATTTCAATCTTTGCCATAATATCCCCCTTAAAAAAGGAATCGCAGATATTAGTCTAACTCTAATATTCCGGTCCAGGTGGCGAGGTCGGTTATTCCCCGCGGTGAAATTTGATAAACGCCCTCCCCCAGTCGATCGAACCATCCGTAGACGTTCCGATACAGAATTGGCCGAACCTCCGACTCCTCGATCGCCTGGGCGATAATCGATGCCTTGGTCGGTCCATTTTCCGTCAGATATCGGGCAATCCGGATCGCCTTCTGCCGATAGGCCGTCATCATTCCGCGCCGACGTGCACTCCCGCCCGGTAAGGGATCACCCCGCCGGTGTTCGAATTCACCGAGCAATTGCACGCGCCGCTTCGGGTGAATCCGCGGGTGATATTCACTGGGATCCAAGACCACCTCCACCCGGCTGGCCTTTGAATTCACTACAATCCGAATCAGTCCGATTCCTAGCATTCTAAGAAGTTTGACGATACGGTGGCGCCGCTTCCGGAAGGCCCGGCAGGAAGAGGGAATCCCGATGTACACGACCGATGAAATGCTCAGACGATTCACCGCCTGCAGGAGCACGTCGAGACTGAAGGCGAGTTTTAATTCGACCACGACAGGATCTTCATCGCCCCGGACCGCCATGATGTCGCATTCCCGGATTTCGCCCTTGACTTCATAACCCTGGCTTTCCAGAAACCGTTTCACCGGATTGTAGAGATCGATTTCTTTCATGAGGCAAAATCGAAAAATACTACTTTTCTGTTTGATTTAAAATGGTCCAAGGTTTTAAGCCTTTTTCGATTGTAGAACGCAAAGCCTGATTAGTTCTTTCATCATCCAGTCAAAAACCTTTCGTTGCCTGATCCGAATGGTCGATGCTGCCGGGGTCTATTCGGGCCATAAAATACCAATTCAATTAATTCAACAACGTCCCGCCTTGCACGTGTGTCCGTAGGTGACCTTTTGAATATCAGCCGGTTTCGTAGCAGACCAGTATCTCGCCAAAGTAAAGGGTATGGTAATCCTTTTGTGGATAAAGAGTCGTATCAAACTTTTTGTCCAGATA
>JBEKPQ010000169.1:0-5805 GCA_049520575.1 Thermodesulfobacteriota bacterium
GTCACCCTGCCGAATCTGATGGCTGAACTTCAACGCCATCCGAACTTGATCATGTGGATCTCGGGGCATCGTCATTTAAATACCGTTAAAGCCTTTATATCGCCTGATCCGGTCAACGCTCCCGAAAAAGGCTTCTGGCAGGTTGAGACGTCATCGCTCCGGGATTTTCCCCAGCAGTTCCGCACTTTTGAGATCTACCTCAACAGCGACTATACCATTTCAATCGTTACGACCAACGTTGATCCGGCAGTTAAAGACGGAACACCCGCTGCGAAATCGCGTTCCTATGCTATCGCGGCGCAGCAGATAATCAAGGCCAATATATATACTAACAATCCAACTAATGATCCGACCATAAAGCCAATGCCTACCGGTTCGTACAATGCAGAGCTTGTCAAACAATTGAGCCCTGAAATGCAGGCGAAGATGCAGAACTACGGAATACCGATAGGCAAGTAATCATTAGGGGAAGGTTCTCACGAAAGGAGGATAGGTATGAAAAGTTCACTTAAAAAGAGTTTATTCATAAAGAGTATGCTCGTTCTGCTGCTGCTCGTAAACACGGTTTTCGCTTCCGATCTATTGCCATCCTGGAATGACACCGCACCGAAACAGGCCATCATCGCCTTTGTTGAGGAGGCAACGAAACCCGATTCGCGGAATTTCGTGCCGGTTGAAGAACGCATCGCCACTTTTGATAACGACGGCACGCTCTGGACGGAGCAGCCACTTCCTTTCCAGTGCTACTTTCTCTTTGACCGCATCAAAGCCCTTGCTCCGCAGCATCCGGAGTGGATAAGCAAGGATCCTTTCGCTTCTGTGCTCAAAGGCGACATGAACTCCGCGTTGGCCGGTGGCATGAGCGCGCTTACAGAAATGATCATAGCCACGCAGTCGGGAATAACCACGGATGAATTTGAAAAACTCGTAACGGACTGGATCACTACTGCGAGGCATCCCCAGACCAAGAGGCTATTTACTGAGATGGTTTTCCAGCCCATGCTGGAGCTGCTTGCCTACTTGCGTGCG
This sequence comes from Thermodesulfobacteriota bacterium, assembly GCA_049520575.1. GTDB lineage: Bacteria > Desulfobacterota > RBG-13-43-22 > RBG-13-43-22 > RBG-13-43-22 > RBG-13-43-22. Next base: position 1,030 of record JBEKPQ010000169.1, read on the forward strand.
AACGGATTTAAAACCTACCTTGTCTCCGGCGGCAGCAGCGATTTCATGCGTCCCTGGGTGGAAAAGGTCTATGGCATTGTGCCCGAACAGGTCATAGGAAGCAGCCTAAAGACGAACTTTGAACTTCGTAACGGCATTCCGGTAATCTTGAGCATGCCGGAATTGAACTTTATCAGTGCCGGAAACGGCAAACCCGTCGGCATCCAGTCCCACGTCGGCCGCCGCCAGATTGCCTCGTTCGGCAATTCCGACAACGACCTGCCAATGATGCAATGGACTGCCGCCGGCAGCAAAGCTCGTTTTTGTCTTTATGTACACCATACCGATGCCGAGCGTGAATGGGCCTATGACCGCAAGTCCTCCGATCCCTTCGACAAAGGTCTTGACGAAGCCTTGGCCAAAGGCTGGACAGTGGTAGACATGAAGAACGACTGGAAGATCATCTATCCCTTCGAGAAGAAGTGAAGCTTCTACTGCGAGGAAATTATGAATGTTATCGAAATCGTCAAACGGAAATGGAACGGAACTCAGAATATTCCGAAATCCGCAATCGAAAAGGGGTTTGTTTTTGAATCCGCAATCCGCAAGCCGCAATCCGAAATAGAAAAGGGTGCTTTTCGTGAAGTTGCGGTGAGCGACATCACCGAACGCAAACGGGTAGAGTCCCAACGGCAGCAGGTTTCGCTCAAAACGCTGGGCAAGAGCGGATCAGTGATGCGTGCTATTACTGATTCGGCCCAGGATGCGATATTAATGATGGACCCCACGGGTTGTATCTCATTTTTGAATCCGGCGGCTGAACAAATCTTTGGCTACACAAGTAAGGAGGCAATAGGTCAGGATTTGCATCAATTCTTTGCCCCAAAGCGTTACTGGGATGCATACCATGATGCATTTTCCAAGTTTAAAAAAACAGGTCAAGGTGAGGTTTTGAACAAGACCATCGAGTTGCAGGCCCGCAGAAGGGATGGAGATGAATTCCCCGTGGAACTGTCTCTTTCCGCTATTCATTTTGAGGATGGTTGGCATGCATTGGGGATCATACGCGACATCACCGAGCGCAAGGAAGTGAATCGGAAACTCCAAGAGGCGGTTATGTTCCAGCAGCAGTTGATTGACGCCCTTCCGGTGCCTGTCTTTTATAAGGATTCGGAAGGCAGATATCTGGGATGCAACAGTTCCTTCGAGAAATTTTTTGGACAGAAAAGGGAACAGGTTACCGGCAAATCGGTCTACGAGCTATCCCCGAAAGAATTTGCCGATATATATCATGAGAAGGATCGGGTTTTGCTGCAGAACCCAGGAATACAGATTTACGAGTCAACTGTAAAAGATACGGACGGAGTTGTCCATAATGTGATCTTCCACAAGGCCACATTTCCCAACATGGATGGTTCAGTTGGTGGTCTGATCGGGGGCATTCTCGATATCACCGACAGTAAGCGGGCGGAGGAGGCGCTGCGCGACAGTGAAGGCCGCCTGCATACGCTGGTGCAGACTATCCCTGACCTGATCTGGCAGAAAGACAAAGATGGTGTCTATCGCTTATGCAATACAATGTTCGAGCGTTTTTTCGGCGCCAGGGAAGCGGACATCGTCGGAAAAACCGACTACGACTTTGTAGACCGGGAACTTGCCGACTCCTTCCGCGAGCATGATCGGAAAGCCATGGCGGCGGGGAAGACCACCAGCAACGAAGAATGGATCACCTTCGCAGACGATGGCCATCGTGTCTTTCTGGATACCATTAAGACGCCGGTGTACGATTCCCAAGGAACGCTTATCGGCGTGCTTGGTATCGGGCGTGATATTACCGACCGTATGGCGGTCGAGCGGATAAGAAAGGCTTTGGGAGCGACTATTCACGCCATTGCCGTAACCGTTGAGGCGAGGGATCCCTACACGGCTGGTCATCAACGCAGAGTTGCCGACCTGGCCCGTTCTATTGCCACGGAGATGAACCTTCCTATCGATAGGGTCGATGGGATCCGCATGGCTGCTGCCATCCATGATCTCGGCAAGATATCCCTTCCAGCAGAGATTCTCAGCAAACCAACAAAACTAACCAACATCGAACTCATGCTCATCAAAACCCATTCTCAATCCGGTTACGATATATTGAAGGACATTGACTTCCCCTGGCCCGTTGCCAGGATAATTCTGGAGCATCATGAGCGTATGAATGGTTCCGGATATCCGAATGGCTTAACGGGAAACAATATTCTTCTGGAGTCACGGATCCTGGCCGTGGCCGATGTGTTGGAATCTATGGCCTCCCACCGGCCATACCGGCCCGCTTTGGGGGTTGATGCCGCTTTGGAGGAGCTCGAAAAGAACAAAGGAATCCTTTATGATCTGGAAGTGGTGGATGTCTGTCTGAGACTTTTCAGAGAGAAGGGGTATAAATTTTAAAAATAGGGAGCCGATGGAAGAATAACCTTTGTTTCTTAATAGAGAGGTGGGGTTTTTTATTTACAATGACACTAATTCTCCTGACCAAATAAAGAAGGAAGATAATCAATGTTAATCTTTCTTGTAATTTTTATTGTTGCTGCCCTTGGATTTGGATTTTTAATGCTCACAATTATCCGGGCTGCTACCAAGAATGGAAGATGTACAAAATGCGGAGGTTCTACCCGCAAATTCGTGTATGTGGATAAAGTACACGGAAGATTATGTCAACATTGCGCAGAAAAGATATTACAATACAGCGTTAAGAATTCGATAGTAAATTAACCAAGTTTTCTTGTTGGCAACCTTTTATTAAGGGAGTTCCAATGGAAGAATAAGCCCCATTTCTCAATAGAGAGGTGGGGTTTTTTGTTTTAATCATAATATCTAATGGGTGACCTTATGAAAGATGATGATAAGGCAAGAGAGCAGCTCGTATATGAACTGTCGGAATTGCGCTCGCAGAATGCCGCGTTGGAAAAATCAATAACCGTGAATATGTCGGCTGAGCTTGCGGGCGAGGAGGCCCGTCGCTATGCCGAAAGCATCATCGAAACCGTTCGTGAACCTCTTTTGGTCCTGGATGCGGACCTGAATATAATCTCGGCGAACCGCGCCTTTTGCAGAACCTTTAAAGTAACTCCCGGTGAAACGCTCGGAAGTTTCATCTATGACCTTGGAAACAAACAATGGGACATCCCCTTGCTTAAGGAGCTGCTTGAAAAAATCCTTCCTGAAAAAGAATCGTTCGACAACTTCGAAGTTATCCATGATTTCCAGGATATCGGTCGTAAAATCATGCTGCTCAATGCCCGCCAAATATATCGGAAAGACATCAGCCTAAAGCTGATCCTCCTGGCCATCGAAGACATTACCGAGCGCAGGGAGATAGAAGCCGGCCTGGAAAAGACCCGTAAAGAACTGGAAGCAACTAAAATATCCGAAGATGAAGCCCTCGAATACGCCGAGAGCCTCGTCAACACCGTGCGTGAACCCTTAATCGCTCTGGATCAAGATTTAAGTGTGGTCTCCGTCAGCCGTTTCTTTATGTCGACGGCCTCCTTGCATTCAGACCAGAGGCGTTCAGGATCGTTCGGTAAGGAGAGAAGAGTATGAAGATCAAAGAGAGGCTGAGACTCAATACGTGGATCTCTCTGGGTGCGATTGTTTTTATGTGTCTTGCTATTACCTGGTCGCTTTGGGAGGTTTACCGGGCAGACCGGAATATGCTTCTAATTGATGAAATGCAGCAAACTGTCTTTGATAGAATTTTCCTGAAGGACGATTATCTCCTGAATCGAAACGAACAGACGGGAGTTCAGTGGTCTGCAAAATCTGAAACCCTCCGGGCATTGCTGGAATCAGCCTCTGAACGATTTACGGGCACAGAGGACAAAGCACACCTGCAAGAAGCTCGAAAGAGCTTTAATGCGACATTCTCTTTATTCTCAAGGGTATTGGAGAAGCATAAGCAAAAGGAACGCGCTGAAGGAAATAATATTGCTTTTGATGAAGCAGAAACGAGGCTGATCAATCAGGTGTCACTGAATGTCCGTGTCTTAAACGACAGCATCGGCGGGCTGCATGAGTCATCCCGCAGAACACTGACAAAAGCCTATAACAGAGGAGGGGGGGTTATTGTCATCTTCATTATGGGCACCGTCATTGCGATAATCATCAATTCAACCTTCATCCGCAGAATCGTTGTGAAACGCGTAACAACGCTTCATGAAGGGGTCGAAATCATCGGGGGCGGCAATTTGGACTACCGCATCGACGAAGTGGGCGATGATGAACTTTCGGACCTGGCCCGGGCAAGCAATGAAATGGTTATAAAACTGAAGGCATCCCAGGAATACTCAGAGAGCATCATCAACACCGTACGTGAACCCTTAATCGCTCTGGACCAAGATTTAAGGGTAGTCACCGCCAGCCGCTCCTTCTATGAATTCTTTAAGGTAAACCCTGAAGAGACTGTGGGACAGCTTATATATGACCTGGGCAATAAGCAGTGGGACATCCCCAAGCTGCGGGAACTGCTGGAAACCATCCTGCCCCAACAGGCAACCTTTGATAACTATGAGGTGGAACACGATTTTGCTTCCATCGGCCGGCGCACAATGCTTCTGAATGCCCGGCAGATTCAAAGAGCATTGGGCAAAGAGCGGATCATCCTCCTGGCCATCGAGGACATCACCGAGCGCAAGGAGATAGAATCCGGCCTGGAAAAAACCCGCAAAGAACTGGAAGCGATTAAAATATCCGAAGATGAAGCCCACGAATACGCCGAGAGCATCATCAACACCGTGCGTGAACCCTTAATCG
>JBEKPQ010000170.1:0-6232 GCA_049520575.1 Thermodesulfobacteriota bacterium
CTTTTTGATGGGAAGAGTATAAGGAAAGAAAAAGGCTGGGGCAAGGAGAAAAACAGGGTGGAAGAACAAGGAGCAGGCAGCTTCAATAAAAAAGGGGCGTGAATTTCCATTCACCCCCCTTGGTTTTTGATGATTAACGAAAGGTTACAGAACCGTTACATTGACTGCGGCTGGGCCTTTTTGGCCCTGCTCAATATCAAAGCTTACCCGCTGGCCTTCTTGCAAGGTTCTAAATCCAGCCATACTGATGGCTGAATGGTGGATAAAAACGTCTTTATCCTGACCGTCCACATCAATAAAGCCAAAACCTTTGTTCTCGTTAAACCACATTACGCTTCCTTCTGCCATAGTCTTATCCCTCCTCCTGAATTATTTCTCAAGTTGGGATACGACATGCCAAAAAAAAAGCATCGAAGATAAATTCTCCGATGCCCGTGCTCACCGAATTGTTCACCAACTTAAGTCAAGCGCTCTTTTTCCAGGCGTCTTTTTGTTAAATGAGAATGTTAAGCTTGAAGGAACGACGCTCATTCTTTTGGGCTACTCGTTACTCATCAGAGACCAGAGTTTCTTGGGCCACGTCTTTAGCCTCCTGTTTAAGAGATTGGGCCTTGTTTAAGTGGGCAGCTAACGATTACGGTTTGAACTCTTCTGCTTTCATAAAAATAGAATTTTGCGGAGTACAAGGAAGAAATGCTTTCACCTTAAACCCCAAACGAATCTAACAGCGAATTCCGTTTTGATCCCTCCCTGTTTATATCCTGATTTTCTTCAACTGTAGCCAAAGTGTAGCTGACCTAACCGAAAATAACCCAAAATAACCAAAGCTATTCCAAAATGGTCTCTGTATCTGATTGATATTTAACAGGTTGAACTTTGATGGAAAATCGCCTTAGACAGGGCCTTGACTCAAAATCCCCCGACCCTCGCGGTCATGTCGGTTCAATTCCGACCTCCGGCACCAACAATGATCAGCCTTCCATTTGCATTAATTCTTGCAACTTCGGGGAAATTTAAATTTGAATTGATTATTTTTCCAATGTAAAATAACCCATGTTCTTCTCAGGACATCATGCCCTGATTCGGAATTTGATTTTCCAAAAAAGGGGCAACGTTTCCCCTGATCCGCCAAATCCAGCTTTTAGAGTATAGAGATCTGCCTAGGCTATCCATTCCATAAAATACATCATCTCCTCTTGGTCAAAGGTACTTTCAGCGAACAAATTTTATCCCAATAATTCCTTGACATTTTTGAAAATATATAATTAAAATAAAAATTTATAACTTTTCCAGAAAGACCATAATGTTTGAGTCCTTATCCGAAAGATTGAACCTGACCTTCAAAAAATTGAAAGGCCAGGGGAAGTTAAGCGAAGCCAACATGAAAGAAGGCCTTCGGGAGGTCCGTCTGGCCTTACTGGAAGCCGATGTGCACTACAAGGTAGCCAAGGACTTTATCGACCGGGTCAAGGAAAGGTCTTTGGGACAGGAGGTTCTGGTCAGCCTGACACCAGCCCAGCAGGTGATCAAGATTGTTCAGGAAGAATTGACCGAACTCATGGGTGGGGCCAGGCAGGACTTGAATTTGGCCGGACGTTCCCCGGTGGCCATTATGCTGGCCGGCCTTCAAGGCTCAGGGAAAACCACCACGGCCGGAAAATTAGCTTTATATTTAAAAGGAAAAAATTTTCGACCGGGTCTGGTGCCGGCCGATGTTTACCGTCCGGCAGCCATAGACCAACTTCACAAAGTGGGCGGGCAAGCCGGGGTTGAGGTCTATCCATCCGATCCCAAGATTAATCCGGTGGAGCTTTGTCTTTCGGCCCTGGAGTGGGGCAAACAAAAGGGATTAAATCCTCTGATCCTGGATACCGCCGGTCGTTTGCATATCGATCAGGCATTAATGACCGAACTGAAGCAGATCAAGGAGCGGGTCCGGCCCAATGAAATTCTCCTGGTGGCCGATGCTATGACCGGCCAAGACGCCGTCAATGTGGCCCAGACATTCAACGAATGGCTGGAGCTGTCCGGAGTCATCCTGACCAAGATGGAAGGAGATGCCCGGGGAGGGGCTGCTTTGTCCATCAAATCGGTCATCCAAAAACCGATCAAATTTATCGGCGTCGGGGAAAAATTGGAGGCCTTGGAACCTTTTCATCCCGACCGGATGGCCTCCAGGATACTGGGCATGGGGGATATCCTTTCCCTGGTCGAAAAGGCCCAACTCCATTTTGATCAGAAACAGGCCATAGAATTAGAGAAAAAAATCCGCAAGGAAACCTTTACTCTGGACGACTTTAAAGATCAACTCAAACAAATAAAAAAGCTGGGCTCTTTGGAACAAATGATCCAGATGATCCCGGGTATAAACCGGGTGAAGGGCTTAAAAGAGTTGAAGCCCGACGAAAAAGAACTGATACGGACAGAAGCCATTATCAATTCTATGACCTCTGAGGAACGAGGAAGTTATCAGCTGATCAATGGAAGCCGGCGCCGGCGAATTGCCAAGGGGAGCGGGACCACAGTCCAAGAAGTCAACAAGGTGCTTAAAAATTTTGGGCAGATGCAAAAGATGCTCAAACAATTCGGTAAGGGAGGCCGAAAAGCCTTTCAAAGAGGACACTTGCCTTTTTAACCGGATTTGATTATTATGGAATACAAATAAGGAGTGAAAAAGGAGCGTAGGCATTATGGCGACTAAAATCAGATTGACCCGGATAGGGGCTAAGAAACGGCCCTTTTATCGAATGGTGGTGGCCAATTCCGGGTCTCCAAGAGACGGGCGGTACATTGAGATCGTTGGGACTTACGATCCCAATAAAGAACCGGCAGCGATTTCCTGGAAACAGGATGTATTGAAAAAATGGCTTTCCGTAGGAGCTGAACCTACGGCTACCGTGAAAAATTTGATTCGCGTCAGCGGCGTATTAAAGGGATAAAAATGTTGAGGCAAAGGCCTCACCCCTCTTCTGTGACCATTACCGATTCATTGGAACGGATCCACTGGCCGATTGCGAGCCAGACAACATAATCGGAATCAGGATGTTACGTACAACCGGCAACTCAAAAGGAGGAGGTAAGCGGCATGAAAGATTTGGTAAAGTACATTGCTAAAGCTTTAGTGGATAATCCGGATCAAGTAGAAGTCAATGAAATAGAAGGGGAACAGACTTCGGTCATCGAGTTAAAGGTAGCTAAGGAGGATCTGGGCAAGGTCATCGGAAAGCAGGGACGAACCGCCAGGGCCATAAGGACTATCCTGAGCGCCGCTTCCACCAAGATCAAAAAACGATCGGTGCTGGAAATTCTTGAATAAGAGAAAACATTCTTAACTTGATGAAATCGGACTTTCTGTTAATCGGCAAGGTGGCCAAACCTCATGGGTTGCGCGGTCAGATGAAGGTCCATTCTTATGCCTCTTCCCATGAGAATTTTTGCGCCGGACGCAAAGTTTATTTGAGTATGGGCCAAGAAATGAAGGCCTTGTTGATCTCGGAAGTGAAAGTCCAAGCCCATGACTTACTTCTTACCTTTCAAGGGCTGGATAATCGTCAACAGGCGGAAGGATTAAGCGGACAGTCCCTATATATGGACAAGAAGGACCTGAACGCCCTTCCCGAAGGAGAATATTACTGGTACCAATTGATCGGCAGCCGGGCTTATGACGAGCAAGGCCGGTTTTTGGGCATCATGGAAGAAATATTTCCGACAGCGGCGCATGACATCTGGGTCATCAGAAACGGTAAAGAGGAATTGCTCCTGCCGGCTGTCGAAGACTTTGTGGTTTCGATAAACATACCCCAAGGAGAAATCCGGGTCCGGGATTTACATGGCCTCTCCGGGGGTAGTGACACAGGTCATGATTGTTGATGTCCTGACCCTCTTCCCCGGCCACTTTATTTCTCCCTTGAGAGAAGGGATCCTTCACCGGGGGTTGGAAAATGGATTGGCCCAGGTCCGGATATTCAATCTGCGTGACTTTGCCTGTGATCGGCATCGGACAGTGGATGACAGGCCGTTTGGCGGTGGAGCGGGGATGGTTTTGAAACCCGATCCCATCTGTCGGGCCTTGACTTGGCTGAAAGGCCTGCCTGGGCCGCGTCCCTGGGTAATCCTTTTGACCCCTCAGGGAACCCCTCTTAAACAATCCCGGGTCAAAGAACTGGTTCTTTGTCCCCGAATCATCCTCATCTGCGGGAGGTATGAAGGTGTTGATGAGCGGATAGCTGACTTTTTCTGCGATGAACAGCTATCGATAGGAGACTATGTGTTAAGCGGGGGGGAACCGGCGGCCCTGGTTCTTTTAGACGCTTTGATCCGATTGATTCCCGAGGTTATGGGCTGTGCAGATTCGGTGAAAGAAGAATCTTTTGAAGAGGGGTTATTGGAGTATCCCCAGTACACACGACCCCGAAATTTTCAAGGGCATGGAGTTCCGGAAATTCTATGCTCTGGAGACCATAAAAAAATCCAGACCTGGAGGCGCCGTCAATCGTTGGCCAAAACTCTAAAACGGCGGCCCAATTTGTTTGAAGATGAGCGGTTGAGGCCAGAAGACCGGAAGATATTAAAATCACTTATTCAGAAAAACAAAACATGAAAATGAATCAAAGGATTCAAGTGAAGGGCATGGAAGTTAAAACCCGGGTTCCCCGGTCCGGCTTCCGGCCGATCGGCTTTGCCGATCTCTTGGGGAGACTCCCGGAGGGAGTCGGACAGGAAGCCTCCTTTTAGGTCGGCAAAGCCGACCGTAAAGTCGAGCGGCTGAACCCTCGAATCCTGGAATCCTCGAACCCAATTTTTTTATTAAGGAGCAAATAGAATGGACGCTTTGACCATGTTGGAAAAAGAGCAGATGCGGGTGGATCTTCCCGACTTTAAAACCGGAGACCAAATTCGGGTCCACGTTAAAATAAAAGAAGGGGAAAAGGAACGAATCCAGGTTTTTGAAGGAGTCGTCATTCGGAAAAGAAAAGGAAATACAGGGGCCACATTTACGGTCCGTAAAGTTTCCTACGGCGTAGGAGTGGAGCGTATTTTCCCGCTCCACGCACCGGCTATCGATCGAATTGATATTGTCACTCTGGGAAAGGTTCGCCGATCTCGACTCTATTACTTGAGGGAATTAAAAGGCAAGGCCGCTCGGATCAAAGAACGGCGAACCACCCCGAATGCGGCAGCCTCCAAGGCCTGATAAGTTCGGAGTTGTTAGTTCGTAGTTTGGGGTAGGCGGTTTTGCTCCAAACTAATAACTTCGAACTAAAAACTGGACTCAGAACTGAACACCTCTATCTAATAGAATGCTGAAAAACTCATTTTTACAGGTTGCTCAAAAAGGTTCTGCCTGGCTTCCGGCCGATCGGGCGGAATGAGTCGTACATAAAAGTACGTCGCAATAAGCTTGCCCCACCAAAAGGCGGGGAGAGATGATGGCAATCCCGCCGTTGGCGGGATTGATGGACCTTTTTCAGCATCCTGTTAATCTATCGAGCAGATGGTTGTGCGCATTGCGAAGAAGTCCTCTGATTTTTACGAAAATAAAATTGATCCGTTAGGGGCCCTCCTGATTGCCGGAGTGGATGAGGTCGGGCGGGGTCCTCTGGCCGGACCGGTGCTGGCAGCGGCGGTCATTTTTCCATCGGGGGTCTTTATCCCCGGCGTGACCGATTCCAAACTGTTAACCTCAAAGCAACGGGCTGCCCTTTTTCCTTTGATCAAACAGAAAGCCATGGCCGTGGGTCTGGGGCTTGTTGGACCCCGGGAAATTGATCAATGGAATATCCTCCAGGCTTCCTTGTCGGCCATGGGGAAGGCGGTTTTCCACCTCAATCTGAAACCCGATTTGATCCTGGTTGATGGGAACCGTCCATTGCACCAGCCTTTTGTTCAGGAATGTCTAATCCAGGGTGATCGCTTGAGCCACTCCATTGGAGCCGCTTCTATTGTTGCCAAGGTTATTCGAGACAAGCTCATGGAATCGTGGCATTACCGTTTTCCACAATATAATTTTTTTAAGAACAAAGGCTATGGGACCCAAGAGCATCTGACCGCCTTGAAGAAATACGGGCCTTGTCCAATCCATCGTTTAAGTTTCAGGGGAACCGTTCCGATCGGTCCGCTCGGCTCCGCCGAGCTTCCGAAGAGGCTCCCTCCTGGGAGCCGATCTGTCGATCTACAGAAAAGGTTTCCTCCGGGGAACCGTTCCTGATGAGAATCAGAAAGCCGGCTGAGG
>JBEKPQ010000171.1:0-5738 GCA_049520575.1 Thermodesulfobacteriota bacterium
GTCAGTTGGAACGGGATAAAGCCGAAACGAGAATAAACGAATGCGTAGAAATAAATAAAATGCTTTACGGCCTGATGAACAGTTTGAAGAAAAAAATGCACTAACATCTGATTTTGCTCTTCATCTGGATGTTTGCATTTTTTACTCAAAGCTATCATCTAATCATTAACATCTGCCTTTGGTGGCATCTGTTCACTAACATCTACTTCTGGTCTTGTCACTAACATCTTCTTCTGCTCTTTCCCTTACATCTTTTCAATGCCATCTTTTTGTTCGGGGGCTTGACTTTAACTGTTTGTTCTGGTTAAAATAATACTATTGTAAGATTTTAATATTGGAGGCGTAATCATGGCCATCTCTGCAGAGAAGCTGGAACAGGAAATCAAATCCTTGCCGGATATAGAAAAATTGCGATTTGTAGATGCGATTCTCACCGATCTGGACAAACCCGATCCTGAACTGGATCGTATCTGGGCCGAGGAGGCTCGGAAAAGATGGGATGGATACAAATCAGGCTTGATTCCGTCCTCATCATATCATGAGGTGATGGAAAAGTTCCGTCGCTGATGAAAGTCCGCTTCCTAAAGTTAGCCGATCAGGAACTCACCGATGCCGTAACTTGGTATGATCAACAGGCGGATGGTTTGGGGAGGGATTTTCTTGATGAACTGGATCGAGCGATTAGGGATTGGCTGCTTTCCCCCTGTCCTGTCCGGGAATAGAATCGGGACTTCGAAGGTGCCCGTTGACTCGGTTCCCCTATGGTGTGATCTATGGCTTGGAAGGGGATACCATTATTGTGGTTGCAGTCGCCCATCTTCATCGCCAACCACGTTATTGGGCCGATCGTTATAATTCCTAAAAGTTGATGCTCATCACCCAAATAGATTTTTTCTGAAAGCTGAGCTCCGGCTCCCGGTCGGGAGCCTCTTCAAAAGCTCGGCGGATCGGTTCCCAGTCGGGAACCTCTTTAAAAGCTCGACGAAGTCGAGCGGGTCCGAGCGGTCTAATCGCTGATAGCTCTCAGAACCGAAAGGTTGGTCCATTTAGCAGTCGAGCAAGACCCCCTCTTTTCTAAAAAGAGATGGGGGTTTTATTTTGAGAAGGATGAGAATAGGGAGTAGGATAATTGGGTTTAATCAAGGATTAAACCGAGGATTAAATCAAAAACAATTGATCAATAAGAAATGATAAGTTGTTTTAGGCCCAAGGTCCCCTTCAACTATGGATTTAAAAACCATTTGGAGCAAGGAGGAAGGTAATGAATAAGCAGGCAGCCCTTAATGAACTAAAAAGGCGTAAGGAAGTAACTCAGGCCTTAGGCGGACTAAAGGCAATTGAGAGGCACAGACAAAGAGGACATCTGACCGCCAGGGAGCGGCTTGACAAATTGCTGGATAAGGGATCATGGCGGGAGATAGGAGAACTCGAGCAGTTTGTCGGACCGGATGGTCAGGAATATCATGTCAATAAAATTCACGGATACGGAAAGATAAACGGCCGGATCGTCATCGTCCAGACCGATGACAGCACCATTCTGGCAGGAACGGGAGCGCCTAGTGTTTCAGGCCTGCCGCGGAAGAAAGGTCTTCACGACGATCTGCTGCCTGAAAGAAACTTCCCTTATATCAGGCTCGGTGAGAGCGGTGGTGTGCATCTGCAAAGCGTCATGGGGTCCACCGGCGTGCTGGCTATAACCTACCCGGCCACGAGGTTGCTCTATCCGCGACGCGTACCCAGGGTGACCGGTATTATGGGTTTATGTTTTGGAGACCCAACCTGGCAAGCCTCCATATCCGACTTTGTGGTGCAGGTTAAAGGGACCTGTATGGCTGTTTCCGGTCCGCGCGTCCTGGAAGTCGCCTTAAGTGAAAAGATCTCCCCCGAAGAGTTGGGCGGCTGGAAGCTGCACGCGGAAGTGACCGGACAGGTGGATGCCTTTGCTGAGGACGATGAACACTGCATGCAGATCATCCGGGAATATTTATCCTACATGCCCTCCCATTGCGATGAGGAGCCGCCCTACGTGACGACGGAGGACCCACCTGACCGCAAAACTGAAAAATTGATGGATATCATTCCGGATGTGTCCACCAGGGCTTATGACATGACCAGAGTAATCAAGGACATGGTCGATGACGGAAAAATGTTTATCCTGAAGCCCTTTTTCGGCAAAGCCCTTATCACCTGTCTGGCCCGCATGAACGGTCGAGTGGTAGGCATTCTGGCCAACCAGGTCCTTTATAATGTGGGTGCGGCCGGGGATCAGGAATGCGAAAAAGCCACCAGTTTCATCGTACTCTGCGACTCATTTAACATCCCGATCATCAATTTGTCGGACACCCCCGGTTTTTTAGTCGGCAAGGAAGCTGAACGCAATAAAATTCCATCTGTGATCATGAATTGGATGGAGGCCCTGGCCCTGGCCACCGTGCCCAAGATCACGGTCATTATCCGTAAGGCCTACGGTATGGGTATTTCCAATATGGGCGGCCCGAACTGCGGGGCCGACTTTATCGCCGCCTTAACCACGGCTGAAATAAGTTTCATGTCTCCGGAAGCGGCGGCCAACGTGGTTTGGGCGCGAAAAATCGCTGAGGCTGAAGATCCGGAAAGAGAAAGAAAAAGACTGATTGAAGAAATGCAATACGGGAGTGCTCCCTGGCAGGCCGCTGCTGACGGCTGGCTGGACGAAGTACTGGATCCCAGAGATTTGCGGACCTGGGTAATCGAGCGGCTGGAAATCATGCACAGCCGCAAAAATGGTTTTATGAGTCAGAAGAAATTGCAGGACTGGCCGACCGGCTTTTAAAGGAATCCGCGACTTAAAAGGTGGACATCAAAAAAGAAACAAGCCCGATATGGCAGGAAGAAAGTGCGGGGATTTGGAAAGAGGTTGGTTTAATTAGTATGCTGTCCCTGTGTTTTAAGTTATATTAACTTGGCTTCATAAAGATAAAGCGAATAGCCATCAGCTTACAGCATTCAGCCTAAGCCCTTTAGGTTTTTCCTGACCGCCGATCGCTGATTGCTGACAGCTCTAAACCAAAGGATCGTCCATGAAGCAGTCCGACAAAACCCCATTTTCTGAAAAAAGAGATGGGGTTTTTGTTTGCGGAGGAAATTCTAAATGGATTCTATAATCCCGGTAGAAGTGGTTGAACGAAAAATTTTATTGATCCGCGGCCAAAAGGTGATACTGGATGCCGATCTGGCAAAGCTTTACGGGGTGACAACCAAGAGATTGAATGAACAAGTTAGGCGGAATCAGGGACGATTTCCTGAAGATTTTATGTTCCAATTGAACTCTGATGAAAAAGCTGAGGTGGTCGCAAATTGCGACCACCTTGCCAAACTTAGATTTTCCCCTACTCATCGGAGAATGCTTATCGTGTCCTACTCACACGGGCACGTCAGGGTATGATAATATTTGTTCCCGAAGGAAGTCTTACCGATCCAACAAGACATCCAAGTTATTATGACTCGACATTTGCCTACTTACGTTCAGTTGGGCTGCGTGAGTTATAGAACACACACAGAAGGGATGATGTTCCCGAATAGCTACCCATTATATTAGGAAATCGGTGGACACCTTTCCTATTTAATTTTCCAAAGACAAAATTGGGTCGGGAAATGGGCTTCGTGGTATCCCCGTCATCCCATTCCCTTACCGAGTCCGGGGTCAGGTCTGGAATCTTGCACATTGCGGAGTATTAAAGTAGAATACCGGGCGGGTTGTGATCTTTAAAAAATCGTATTCCGGGACATTGCTGGGAAGGGGGGTACTATGAAGTTGTTCAACAGAAAAAGAATCCTTATCGGCCTGATGGTCATTCTTGCCGCCGCCGCCATCGTCGGCTACGAGAAAAGGGAATACCTGCAACAGCTTCCGATCGGCTGCGCCTTCAAGGCCAAATCCCTGTGTGCGGCTGTCTTCGTTTCACGGCGCGATCCGGTGACTGCCGAGCGGGAGGATACCGGCTTCAGCGCGCTCTTCAAATTATTCAAGGCGAAAATCAACAGGACTGAAAAAAGCGTTACCTGCTCGCTCCTGGGGGTCGGCCTGTACGAAAAGAAAGCGGTTTTTGTTGACCGACTGGGCGGCGTGCTTCTTTCTGGTGTCCCCGAAGAGACTGTTCGCGCCTGGAGACCGGCGATCCCTCGCCCCGAACCCGCTAACCCTGTGGCCATCCCGTGGCCTACAGGCGATCGCCTGCCCGAGGGGCCACTTGCCGCCAATATGGATATGACCAAGATCAGCTCAGCCGCTGACCAGCTCTTTATCGAATCAAACCCTGAGAAAAAACTGTATACCCGGGCTCTGATCATTGTCCATAACGGGCGTCTCATCGTCGAGAGATATGGACCGGGGATCACCAAAGAAACACCCCTCCTCAGCTGGTCCATGGCCAAAAGTTTCATCAATGCCATGGTCGGGATCCTCATAAAGAAGGGGAAAATGTCTCTCAAGGACCCGGCACCGGTGCCCGAATGGCAGAAGGCTGACGACCCGCGGCGCGCCATCACCCTGGACCAGCTTCTCCGGATGAGCTCGGGCCTGGAGTGGGTTGAGGCTTACGCTGAGCGTCCCGTTTCGGATGTCAACATCATGCTGCTGCTGAAGCCCGACATGGCGGCCTACACGGCCTCCAAGCCCCTCGCAGCACGACCGGACACGGTCTGGCACTACTCGTCAGGGACAACCAATATGATCAGCCGACTCATTCGAGACGTGGTCGGAAGCCGGGAGGCGTATTGGGAGTTTCCCCGTCGAGAACTTTTCAACAAAATCGGTATGCGCAGTGCCGTGTGGGAAACGGATGCCTCGGGGACGTTTATCGGGTCTTCCTACCTTTATGCCACAGCCCGCGACTATGCCCGCTTCGGCCTGCTGTACCTGAATGACGGCGTCTGGCAGGGTGAAAGGATCTTACCTGAAGGCTGGGTGGCCTACAGCACCACCCCGACGCCCGCCGCCCCGAAAGGCCAGTATGGCGCCCATTTCTGGCTGAACGGAGGGAGGGATTCGAATCCCACAGGCCGCCCATATCCCCAGCTGCCGGGGGACACCTTTTTCGCCAGGGGCTATCAAGGGCAAACCATAGCGATCATCCCTTCCCGCAAACTCTTGGTCGTCCGGTTGGGCATGACCTACGACGATAACTGGGGAATGGAGCCGTTCATTAAAAAGGTCCTCGACGCAATCCGATGAACAAGGACAGCGGAGGTCGGAGGTCAGGCTCAGTGAAATGGGGGACGACCTTAAGTAATTAAATTGACATAACGACTGCCGATATCAGGATAATGGGTAAAGGGTCAATGAGGGAGGGGACGTTGTCCACTGGATTCACTTTTGATTGTGAGTTGGGGTCGGACCAAGATAACGGGATGTAAGTTCAAAGGAAAAGGGGCGCTTCGCTAGGGGATCGTTCGCTTGGCGAACTCAAGGGGCGCTTCGCTAAAGGGTCGCTCACTTAGTGAGCTCAAGAATTGAGGGTTGAAAATGGCCTTAAAGCCAACTTTTTACCCCCTAAAAGTAGCTTCAAACGAAATTCAGTTGTTGCATTTTTTGCAATAACTGCGGCTGATGGATAAAATAAACTAGGGACAGCGGGGCTGTTGAAAAACCCCGTTAAAAATTACGCTGTGATATACAAACTCCTTAGTGAAAAAGGATATTTTTCCCCAGAGGTTGTTAAAGCTTTAAAAATATTTTTCACCACACCGTTCAAGATATA
>JBEKPQ010000172.1:0-5657 GCA_049520575.1 Thermodesulfobacteriota bacterium
TCCTTAGTCCTCTCATGACAGTCTCCTCCTTTTTCTTAGTCAGAATAAACAGCTCCAGACAAGGAGGTTATCTTTCTTCCTCGCGCCCTTCATTCATCAACTACAATATAGCAAGCTGAAATCGGCGATAAAAAGGTTTTGTTGGAACTTATTTATATTATTGACAATATTAAAATTTCTGAAATTATCTAAAAAATTTTTCAATAATTTGCTGGATCAAGGAGATGATTGAATGCCCTCGTTCAACCTTGTTAAGAGAATTCCATCTTGCTCAGTAAACAAAGATCTCTTGTCCGACATAGAAGCCTATCTTAAGACCGAGATGTCGAATAAGATTGGTTGGGAACTTGGTAAGCAGATTTCTTATAATATTTCAATAAAGGAAAAGGTCGGAACTGAGACTCTCGCTGGAATCGGCGAGTTTACACCAAGCATATTCACTAATGGAACAAAGGAAATTGCAATCCATTGGGGAAATGGGTACGGAGGGAATTATCGACTTGACATAACGATTGATTTTGAAGGTGGATTTCTAGATTCGAGCAACCTTAAGATCAACTGCACTGCTCCCAGCGCACGAGAAATTGCCATCAGTATAGGAGATAACATTTTTAGACTCATCGAATCTCATCGGACGTACAATTGGGTTTTTACCCCGTTTAAATTCGCTCTTGCCCCGTTAATCTTAGGCATTGCATCTTTCACTCTCTTTTTTGCTTTTGTCCTATTAGTGGTAAGGCAAGAAGAATGGCTGTGGCAATTGATCTCAGCCGTATTCCTTGGCTGGATATTTCTCTCCAGCCTGTCTTTTCGACCTTATATTTCCTTTGATACTCGCAGGCAACAACTTCTCGACCGGTTGTGGCGATATTTTTCTTTTGGCACAATTGGGTTTGTTATATTTGGGACACTATTTCCTTTATTTAGAAAGGCGATTGTTGGTTTCTGAGTGACAGCTATCGATTCGCAGAAACCCTCAATACACTTTCTTTATGCCGGAAGGACGGTATCGCTCCATAAATCGAAAATAGGGGGTATAGTGTGAAGGATAATGAACATTAAGGTTGAGCGAACGACTCTATGCACCGGATCACCGATGGCTCCCACTGATGGCTATGTTCTGCTAACTTTCAATTAGTAATAGTTAATTTTTAGGGCTATCGTTTTGGTGGACTTGTAGGTGTAAGCCGCAGAAAGAGTTGTCTGGACACTGTCCTTCAACCCAAATACTGGTCAGAACAATTAAAGTCTATCTGAACCTTCCAATCCGATGGCTCCGATCTGTTTATATCTATAAATTCTAATAAGGAACAGCATCCCCTTTACTCCTTATTGGACGAAACCTTGGTCGAGGTCTTCACTCCCCTCCCAGAAAAGGAAGCACTTATCAATTCAACTCAATTCAATCTATGCTCTTTTAAGTATAGTAAAGACAGCGTTGGGACCGGCGCCGCTGCTATGGCAAATGCCGATCCGGGCTCCTTCAAGCTGCCTTGGCCCGGCTGCCTCCCGCAATTGCGTAATAAGCTCTGCGATCTGCCGGGCCCCCGTGGCTCCCAGAGGATGTCCGCACCCGACCAGGCCTCCGTCGGTGTTGGCCGGGAGCTTCCCGCCAATGTCAAAGTAGCCTTCTTTCAGCAGGCGCGGCGACTCGCCGGGTTGGCAGAAACCCATGTCCTCAATGTCCGTAAGAAAGGCCGGCGCCATTGCTTCATAAACCTGAATAAGGTCCATATCCTCCGGTCCGTAGCCGGAAATTTCCCAGGCCTGTCTCACACCTTCCTTGACCAGGTTGGTGGTCGCTTTGAACTTTACGCTCGCCTCCCCGTAAATTCCGGTGGTGTGTACCGAGGCGGCCACCTCGATCTTTTTGGTCCGGGAAATGCCGGATTTGAGTTTGTCACCGCTGCAGAGAATGATAGCCACCGCTCCGTCCACCATGGCTGCGGCGTGCATCAGGCGCACCGGAGCAGCCACGACGCGGGAATTGATGACATCCTCGACAGTCACCTCTCCGCCCTGATACCACCGGGCATAGGGATTGAGGTTGGCGTTCTTGCGCTCCAGCACCACTACCCGGGCCAAATCCTCCTCCGTGGCCCCGTAGTTTTCCATGTAGCGCACAACCCCCTGGGCATAGTTGGCCGGCTGCACGTTGAATCCCAGCGCCAGTTCCCAGGGTTTGAAGGCGGTGCTGGCCAGCAGGCCGCGGCCCATTTTTTCAAAACCCAAAACGGCCACCACATCATAAATTTCGGTCGCCACCATCAGATAGGCCATCCGAAAGGCAGCGGAAGAACTGGAGCAGGCCTGCTCCATATTGATGATTGGGATGCCGGTGAGTCCCACCTCGGCAATCACCTGATGACCCTTTCCGGTTCCGGCATAGACGTTTCCGCAAAAGGCCGCCTGGACATTCTTCCATTCCATCTCTGTTTCATCCAGGCAGTTTAAAAGGGCCTGGCTGGCAAAGTCATAGTATTCCTGGTTTTCATAGCGCTGAAAGCGGACCTGGCCCAGCCCTCCAATATATACCTTCCGCATTGCTTTTAATTCGCTTATGGATTTCATTGGCTTAAGCTCCTCTCTCCTATTCCTGTACCGGCCGGAATTTATGGGCCAGAACCTTATTGCCCTCCTCATCGACCCCGAGTTCTTCAATCACCAGTTCCACGGGCATGCCGATGTGCAGTTTATTGAAATCGCCTCCCGTAAACAAGGCCTGGACCCTTACGTTCGGCAGATTGATCCAGCCGTAAGCGTAGGGGGTTTTGCCTAGGAAGAACTTCGCGGGTTGCTGCATGATGACGCTGAAGCTGTGGATTTTCCCATGGCGGTCAAGTTTCACCTCTTTCAGGCCGCGGTGGCCGCAGCGAATGCAGACCCCCTTTTCTCTTTTGGGGAAGAACACCTCTCCGCAGGTCGTACACTCGCTGCCTATCAATTGCGGCTTTTCATCAGGAGAGGCCGGGGTGGTCCACAATCCCTCCCGGACCGATAGGATTTTTTGAACATTAGTCATTAAAATGCTCCTTTCTTTAAAAAAATAGGATTCGAGGGTTCGAGGGGACAAGGACCGCAGGGCGGAGTGAACGGTTTGGAAGTTAAAACCCTTGAATCCTCGAATCCTTGACCCCTTTAATTTTATTTTATGCAAACGCTCTCATTCCCAAAACTTCCCGGCCTACGATCAGCTGTTGGATCTGGGTGGTCCCATCGGGGATCGTATAGCAGCGGGCATCCCTGAAATAGCGCTCCACTGGATATTCCTCCGAAAGGCCGTAGGCCCCATGGATCTGGATGGCCTTGGAGGTTACCCGGACCGCAGCCTCGGTACAAAAGGCTTTGGACAATGAACATTCCTTATAGCAACGAACCCCTTTACCCAATAAAAAGAAGGCCCGGTAGGCCAACATTCTTCCGGCGTCGATCTCGGCAATCATATCGGCGATCATCGCCTGGATAAGCTGAAACTGACCGATCGGTTTGCCGAACTGGGTTCGTTCCTTGGCATAACGAATCGAGGCATCCAGGGCGGCCTGAGCAATACCGACCGCGGTAATGGAGGCATTGGCCCGGGCGAAGTTCAACGAATCCAGAGGCTCTCCCTGGAGATTTTCTTTGGGCCTAAGCAGATTTTTTTTAGGGACCCGGCAGTCTTCAAAGATAAGCTCGGCCGTGGGAAAGGATCTGACCCCTAATTTATGAATCTCTCGGGCTGTAAAGGGGGATTGGGCCTTTTCGACCAGGATTTGTGCCGGACGCTGTTTGCCCGTAGAGGGATCGACAATCTTCAGTGTCACAACCACATAATCGGCAATCGTTCCATTGGAGATCCACATTTTGGTTCCATTGATCACATACTGGTCTCCGTCCAGGACGGCCTTGGTCTCTATCGCGGCCGTGTCGGAGCCCACGTTGGGTTCGGTGATGGCGCTGCAGATAATGGTGTCTCCATTTAAGAGACCCGGAAGGATCCTTTCTTTCAATTCCAGGTTTCCCGAATTGGCGATCCTGCCGGCCGATGCGGAGGTGATACCCACTATACCCCCCAGCGAGGCATACCCGCGCCTGAGCTCTTCAAAAAGGATCGGCCATTCCATATGGGTTAATCCAGGCCCTCCATCTTCCTCGGATACCAGTGTGCCTATGTATCCGAACTCCTTAAGGTCCTTGAGGAAGCGGTGGGCGTTCTCCTTGCTCATCGGACCTTTGCGGTCATATTCATCAGCGATGGGCATGATCTTTTCATTGATGTACCGCCTGACGGTCTCCTGCAGCATCCTTTGTTCATCGGTGAAATCAAAATTCATTGTTTATTCTCCTTTGCTATCCACTTTTTTGGGGTTTTGGCCTTTGGAATCTGTTTCGTACTTCGGATTTAGAAATCCGGATTTATCATCAAAACCCTTCTATATCGCCCCTTCGTCTCTGAATCTTTCCAAATCCTGTCGGGTATATCCCTCTCTCAATAAAACCTCTTCGGTGTGCTCGCCCAGTTCAGGGGGCGGCGATTGGATCTTGGCCGGTGTCTCGGATAACATGATGGGAAAGGCCACCTGTCGAAGGGATTCCCCGGAGCTGAGTTTGATCTCCTGGATCATCTGCCGGAAAATAACCTGCGGGTCCTCCAAGGCCTGTTCAGGGGTATTGACCGGGGCCACCGGCACATCGGCCTCTACCAGAATTTTGATCCATTCATCCCTGGATTTTTTAGAAAATACCAACTGGAGTTTATCGGCCAGTTCTTTCTTTCGTTGGTGTCTTTCCGAGACTCGAATTTCCTGGTACTCATCCAATCCCGTCGCTTTGCACAACCTCTCCCAGAACCAATCTTCATGGGCGATCCCCAGGGTGAAAGGTTTTCCATCCCCGGCCTTAAAGACTCCGTACCCGGCATCATAAGGCCGCTCGGATGAGCCAGTATTAAAAAAAAGGCCGAATCGTATGGACATCCAGGAAAGAAGGCCATCGAACATAGACACGTCCACATACTGACCTTTCCCGGTATGCCCCCTGGCCATCAAGGCGGCCATAATGCCTATGGTCGCAAACATCCCGGATGACAGGTCCCCGATAGCTATACCCGGGGGGATATGGTTTCCGTCCTTATCCCGGATGGAGTCCAGCATCCCGGCCATGGCCATATAATTCAAGTCATGACCCGGTAGATCCCGATAAGGTCCATCCTGTCCGTATCCGGAAATAGAACAATAGATCAATCGGGGATTAATCCGGCTTAATGTTTCGTAGTCCAATCCCAAACGCTTGATCACCCCGGGCCGGAATCCCTCGGTGAAGACATCGGCCTTTTTTGCCAGCCGAATCAAGATTGCTTTGGCCGACGGCTTCTTCAGGTCCAGGGTGATACTCTTTTTACTGCGGTTCAGACCCCTGAAAAAACCGGGGTTACGCCGAGCCGGGTCACCGATCTTCGGCTGTTCTACTTTGATGACATCAGCACCGAGATCCCCCAAAAGCATAGAACAATAGGGCCCTGGGTATTGGTGGGCGGAATCCAGTATCTTAATACCCTGTAATGGTACCAATTGAATCATAATTAAATGTTACCAAGAGGATAGTAGGATAGGGAACGTTGACTCATAATTAATGTTACCGAGAAGCCTTAACCAAGTCATTCTGGAACTGGACCTGAT
>JBEKPQ010000173.1:0-5625 GCA_049520575.1 Thermodesulfobacteriota bacterium
AAAAAATCTATCAGGTCCAGTTCCAGAATGACTTGGTTAAGGCTTCTCGGTAACATTAATTATGAGTCAACGTTCCCTATCCTACTATCCTCTTGGTAACATTTAATTATGATTCAATTGGTATACTCGATTCCGCCTCGTCAGGATGCCTTGCATTTTTTCCTTTTTGGTAAACTGGCACAGGCGTCACCCCACTAACCTTTTTAAGGTTAAGAGAAGGCTAGGAGCAGTCCAGTTTCATAAATAGAGGTTGTCAAAAAGTGAGCATTTTTATTGACGATGAAAATATACCTCATTAATCCAAAGACGCCGGAAAATTTCTGGGCCATGCGGGGAGCTCTTGACATTGTAGGTAAGCATAAGACACTTATGCAAAATACAGCCCTCTTAACTTTGATTGCCTTGACACCCAGAGATTTAGATGTGGAATATATTTTTTGCGATGAGAATATCGCGCCCATTAATTGGGGTATCGAGTGCGATCTTATAGGGATTACAGGTTATACCCTCCAATTTGAACGGATGGGTTTAATCAGCGCCCAATTTCGAGAACGCGGCAGACCTGTTGCCGTCGGTGGCATTTACGCGACAATTAATCCAGATAAGGCAAAAAATATATGTGATCATTTATTCATCGGTGAGGCGGAGTATACTTGGCCGCAGTTTCTAAGGGACTGGGTTCAGGGCAGTGCAAAAACTGTCTATGAGCAAGAAACGTTTGTCGATATCAATGACTCACCCGCACCGGATCTCTCATATATAAAAGCTGAAAATTACCACTACTTTTCATTACAGACCAGCCGCGGATGTCCCAACAACTGTGACTTCTGTGACGTTGTTCGTATCACGGGAAGAAAATACAGAACTAAATCAATTGACCAGATTATGCTTGAAATTAAGAACGCCCATGCCTACGGGGCGGAAACCATCTTTTTCTCCGATGACAATTTTGTTGTGAATCGAAGATTCACAATTGAACTTCTGCGGGAAATTATTAAATGGAACAGAACCCTTGATATGCCGGTATCTTTCAGTACCCAGGCAACCATTATGATTGGCGCCGACGAAGAAATCCTCAAGCTCCTGGCTGACGCACGTTTCACGGTTATTTTTCTCGGACTTGAAACAATTAATAAGGACTGTCTTGAAGAAGTTAATAAAGGACAGATGGTCCAATATGATCCTTTTCAGGTGATTCCAAGAATTGCACGTTATGGGATCATCCCGTTTCTTGGGATGATCGTAGGATTTGACCATGATACACCTGCTGTTTTCAAGGAAATAGAAGAATTTCTCGATAAAACCGCAAGCCCCTTTGCATCGATCAGTATACTTAATGCCCCCAACCATACCCCCTTATACGAAAGAATGAAAAGGGATGGCCGCCTCGTTGAAGATTTTCGGGGGTTCTGGCATCTCACGACTAATATCATCCCAAAACAACTGACCCTCCACGAACTATATTTTGGCCAAAGGCGGCTATTTAAAAAATTATATGAGCCTGAACATTTCGAACGCCGCATGATCGGTTGGCTCAAGAACGTAAAATACTTCCCCGATAGCTATTCTACGAGGAAAAAAAATCTTTTCCGGCTTGGTATGATAATAAAGATTTTCCGTCATTTTACTTTGCGCGTTCCTGCGCCAGTGAGAATTATGTTTTGGAATATCTTGAAAGAAACATGGAGGATCAATCCCCGTCTCATTTCAAGGGCTGTTTCACTACTCGTTCAGTATTGGCATTACTATGACTTCTCCCACAAAAAATCCGAGGAAAAGATGGGATTGGATGGATAGGAATGAGTGACACGGTTTCTCAATTTCACAAACCCCAGTTCAAATCCATGAAGTAACCATCTGACCAACCCATCTTTTCTGGTTCATCCGGTTAATGCGTACTTCCTGAACTCTTCAAACTTCTATTTTAAATAAAACAGAAGAGTTTAAACGGTAATCAACGAACAAATAATTGAAATTTATTGACTTTTTAACAATAGAACGGTACGAATTCGATAGTAAATTGATTTAGTTTTCTTGCAGACAATCTTTAAATAAGGTATGTCGATGGAAAGAATAATAAGCCCCATTTCTCAGGAGGAAAGTGGGGTCTACGATTTTATCCAGCCATATTTGAACATGGACAGCGAGCGCATTTACCGTCAGATTTGAGTTCGCGGATATAGACATAGTGAGTAAGTCGAGCAAATCTACGGGTCGCAGTGTAAGCAAACCTATTATTTACACCACAATATATTGAAGCTTGACACAAATTTTCAGATCCTGGCCTAAGCAAAAGGCTAGAGAAGAGGAGGTATAATGGCAGGTATTATATCTTATGGAGCTTATATACCCTATTACAGGTTGCCCCGCAGCGTCATAACCAAGGCCTGGGGCCAACCTGGTGGACGCGGAGAAAAAGCGGTAGCAAACTATGATGAGGATCCGGTAAGTATCTCAGTTGCTGCGGGCATGGATTGCCTGAAAGGGATTGATCCACGTTCAGTCGATGGCCTGTATATGGCCACAACGACTGCCCCTTACAGGGAGAGGCAAAATGCAACCATCGTTTCAACCGCCCTTGATCTTCCCCGGGAAAGTCAAGATGCCGACATTTCCAATTGTCTCAGGGCAGGAACGATCGCTATTTTGTCTGCTAAGGATGCTGTCGATGCGGGCTCGGCAAAAAATATTCTGATAACCGCAGCGGATATGCGCCTTGGCGGTGCTTCCGGGGGAAATGAACAGAACTTTGGCGATGGAGGTGCTGCCCTGCTCATAGGGAAGGAGAAGGTGGTGGTGGAAATTGAAGCCAGCCATACTCTTTCCGATGACCTGGTAGATAACTGGAGATCTTTTGATGATGTATTTGTCCGGACCTGGGAGGAGCGGTTCTGGCTTGATGAAGGTTATCTAAAAATTACATTGGAAGCGGCGGCCGCTGTCATGGCCAAGGGCAATCTCAAACCAAAGGATTTTGCCAAGGCCTGTTTTTATGGCCCGTACTCTCGAAGACACGCCGAACTCGGAAGAAAAATGGGTTTTGCTCCAGAACAGATCCAAGAATCGCTTTTGGATTCGGTAGGGAATACCGGGACGGCCCTCCCTTTGATGATCCTGGTCGGGGCATTAGAGGATGCCAAACCTGGAGACCGGATACTATTGGTGAGTTGGGGCAGCGGGAGTAACGCGATTGTTCTCAGGGTAACCGATGAGATCAAAAACATCAAAGAAAGGCGAGCCATCAAAGGGCACCTGAAAATCAAGAGGACGCTGGACAACTACGAAAAATACTTGCGCTGGCGGGGTCTGGTGCCGTTGGAAGCAGCAGCCAGACCGGGAAAGAACCCGACCTCAATGGCTTCTTTATGGAGAGAACACAGGTCGGCCCTCCCCCTTTACGGCGTGAAGTGCAGGAAGTGCGGTACCCCGCAATTGTTTTTAAATTTTGCCTCCAGCCGGGCCAGGGTCTGCCTGGAATGTCAGGCCAAGGATGAATTTGAACCTTACCGGTTCGCGGATAAACGCGGCAAGGTAGCCAGCTTCAGCCACGATTATCTGGCCCTTAGTCAAGACCCGCCCAATACCCTCACTGTTGTTGATTTCGAGGGTGGGGGGCGTGGATCCTTCGAGATGTCTGACCGGGATCCCAATGAGTGCAAGGTAGGGATGGAAGTGGAGATGACCTTTCGGAGAATATTCTTTGACAAAGGGGTCCACAATTATTTCTGGAAATGTAAACCAGCAAGGGATTAAAACAATAAAAGGAGGGATTGAAAATGCCTGGAAGTATTAAAGATAGGGTTGCAATTGTCGGCATGGGCTGTACCAAGTTTGGAGAACGGTGGGATGCCAGTGCCAATGACCTGCTTGTAGAAGCCGCTTATGAGGCCTTTGAGGATGCAGGGATAGAACCTAAGGATGTCCAAGCGGCCTGGTTAGGGACCACGGCTTCGGGAAGCACGGGAATGACATTGTCCGAGCCTTTAAGACTGCAATATATCCCCGTTACCAGGGTGGAAAACGCCTGCGCTACAGCTTCGGATGCCTTCAGAAACGGTTGTTATGCCGTAGCAGCCGGCATCTATGATATCGTGCTGTGCATCGGCGTTGAAAAACTTAAAGACACGGGAATAAGCGGCCTGGGCGGCGCACAACCACCCCCGAGTCATGTATTGAGTCCGGAAAGCACGGCACCGGGCAATTTTGCCCTGCTGGCCACCACCTATTTCGCTCGTTATGGTCTGAGCTTTGAAGAGGGCAAGCATATGATTGGGCGCGTATCCTGGAAGAGCCACAAGAATGGCGCTTTGAACACCAAAGCGCACTTTCAGAAGGAAGTGGGCATGGAGCAGATACTGAATGCGCCCATGATTGCCTGGCCCCTGGGTCTATTCGACTGCTGCGGTGTCAGCGATGGGTCGGCAGCGGCTATCATTACAACACCGGAAATCGCCAAGGGAATGAGGAAAGACCCGATCTATGTCAAGGCCCAGCAGATAGCCATGGCCCCCAGGGACGGAAAGTACAGTTCAAAATATGATTATACCCATGTTGAGGCTACGGTGCGTGCTGGAGAGGCCGCTTATAAGGAAGCCGGGGTAACCAACCCCCGTGAAGAGATCAGCATGGCCGAAGTCCATGACTGTTTTTCGATCACCGAGGCAGTTACGATGGAGGATCTGCGGTTCAGCTCCAGAGGGAAAGTCAGGGAGGATATAGAAAACGGCTTTTTCGATCTGGACGGAAAACTACCGGTGCAGCCCGATGGCGGATTGAAGTGTTTCGGGCACCCTATCGGAGCCAGCGGTCTTAGGATGATCTATGAGATGTATAAGCAGCTACAGGGCAAAGCCGGTCCAAGGCAGATAAAGAATCCAAAACTGGGATTGACCCATAATCTGGGGGGCGCACCGGACGGCTGTGCAATTTATGTAGGTATCGTGGGACTGCCGGGCGTATAATCCCGTTAACACAGATTAACCCCAAAAATCTTTCCTGTCTTAAGTGAATTTTTCACTTTTCCTAAAGGGGCTGGTATAGCATCAAATCTAAAACCAGCCCCTTACCAATATTGAGGAACTCGTAAAAAGGAAAACCAGTCAACGAAGCATGAGGAGTCATTTTTTCTCCATGCCGTGTCTTTCCCTTTCTTTATATACTTTCCAACGAAAAGGAAAAGCTTATCATTTTATTCTCTTGATCAGGCACTGAATAAGACGGAACTTCCCATATAGCAGCAGGGTTGCGTAGGTAAATAATAATCCGACCGGGTAAAGGACCCGGAGCGGCATGGCAAATTGGAATAATGGCTTTATGGTGAGGAATCTCTTGAAAATATTGAACAAATAACCAGCGCAGAAACAGAAAAAGGGTAAGAAATAGCTAAATGATAAAAAGATGTTTTTGAAAAAAGTCCTGGAAATCGGCTGAGACTGTTTCCTTTAAATTTTCTTCAAGATTCATTTTGGACTTGACTACCAGGGTGATATTTACAATTATACTATCTGCTTATTATCAGGGTTCAATTCCGAGCCCGGTAGATGGGACAAGGGTTAATAAACCAATTAATTGTTAAACTGTGAAAAGGAGGAGAGACCGATGAAACTGGGAGATATTAAATGTATC
>JBEKPQ010000174.1:0-5401 GCA_049520575.1 Thermodesulfobacteriota bacterium
CCCCGTGGTAGAAGGAGGAAAGCTCTATGGAATTTTTACAGAAACGGATGCCCTGGGTCTGCTTGTTGATTTATTTGGTTTCAAGCAGAAAGGTACCCGCCTAACCATCGCTCTTGAAGATAAACCCGGTGAGTTGCTTAAGACACTTGAAGTGTTCAAAAAATATAAGGTAAATGTTAACAGCCTCACAACCCCCTCTTATAGGGTAGAGGGAAAAAGGCTCGCTGCTATCCGGATTAAAACAGAAAACTACAAGGATCTAGTTGAAGATTTGGAAGAAGCGGGTTGCCCAGTGATATCCATAGGCAAGTGGCCATCTGTATAGTGAGGTGGTCCCCAAAAATTGGACAAGGTGATAAGCTCTGAGTTAGCCCAAAGGAAGGAGGGGGCTATAGGCAAAAAAAGGAGCTATGCCTCTTAAGTTCAAGGCCGGGGTAGTTCAACCATTTCTCACATATCTCCATCCGTAATAGTTAATTTTTGGGGGCTTTGATAATTACTAAGATTGATTTATATCGATCACCCTTAGGAGGTTTTATCCATGTTTGATATTGGAATACCGAAATTGATATTAATTCTGGTCGTAGCCCTGATGATCCTCGGCCCCAAAAAATTACCAGAACTGGCTCGTTCTATCGGAAAGGGGCTGGCGGCATTAAAAAAATCCGTCGAAGAACTGAAAGGGAATTTTGCTTTAGGAGATGAGTTAGAAAGTGTTCAAAAAAAAATTAATGATCTGGTGGACCCTTCCCAATACATAAAGACCCCTGAACTTCCCCTTAACTCTGAGAATAATCCAGAAAAGTGAGAGGGGCATTATTAGCTAAGGCCCTCCGGGTTCTATCCGTTTCAGGATCGATTATCGGTCCGGCATAGCCGAAGACCAACTCCTTATTGATCAACTTGGCCTTTTATAGATTAAGATTAATCCAATCATTTAACGGATCCTTTTAAAAATCTCAGTCGCTGCTATCAGGCCAGTGATAGAAGCTTGCATTAACCCTCGGGTAATCCCGGCCCCATCACCAATTATAAATAGATTTTGAATATCAGTTTCCAGCGATGGGGAGATTTTTACTCGATTAGTGTAAAATTTTACTTCCACTCCATATAAAAGCGTATATCTGGAAAAAATGCCGGGGACTATTTGGTCCAAGGTTTCGAGCATCTCGGTAATGTTTTTTAAATGTCGGTAAGGCAGAACAAAACTTAGGTCACCGGGAGTGGCCGAAGTCAAGGTGGGCTGAGTAATACAGCGATTGATTCGGGCAGGGGTGGAACGTCTACCATCAAACAGGTCTCCCAATCTTTGAACTATTACGCCATTGCCCAGGAGATTGGCCAGCCTTGCAATATATTTTCCAAAACCGATAGGATCATGGAAGGGTTCGGTAAAGGTGTTGGAAACAAGAATGGCAAAATTGGTATTCTCGGTTTTTTTCTGAGCATAACTGTGGCCATTGACAGTAACAATATCACCAATCGTTTCCATGACCACCTCTCCAAAGGGATTCATACAAAAAGTTCGGACCTTGTCATTGAATGTTTTTGAGTAATAAATGAACTTGGCTTCATAAGTCAGATCAGTAAGTTTTTGGAGAACCGGGGCTGGGGTTTCCACCCGGACTCCAATATCAACTGGACTGGGAATAGAAGGTATTCGAAGGCGTTCTAATTCGTTCTTGATCCATTCCGACCCTACACGACCTGGACCACAGATCACAAATTCCGCCTCAATGGATCGGCCATTCTGAAGAAGTACACCCGCCGCTTTTCTATCAGCTTCCAGGAGTTCTGTCACCGGGGTTTCAAAAAAGAGGTCCACTTTTTCACTTAAGTCATCCCGGATTCTTTCTAGAAGGGGGGCACAATTCTCAGTGCCCAAGTGCCTAATTTCCATGGAAATAAATTCCAAGCCAGCCAGTTTTGCTTCCTGATATAGCGCTTCAGTTTTATAAGAGGACTCTCCGAAGACTTCTTTCGGAGCACCGAATTGAAGATAGATTTCATCGGCCTTCCTGACGAAATCCTGCAATTCTTTGTTAAAGATAAAATCGCTTAGAAAGCCTCCTACTCTCGGCGAAAGGGTAAGTTTCCCGTCACTAAATGCTCCAGCTCCCCCCCAGCCACATAATAGATCCATTCCTCGACCTCTTTCCCGCTCAGAGATGTCCTTTCCACGCTCAAAGATGGCAACATCGTCCACACCGGCCCTTGACAAAGTGAGTGCGGCAAAAATAGCGGAAGGACCCGATCCCACAATTATTACCCTGTATTGTTTCTTCATCTTCCACTCTTTTTTATTGTAAGATTATAACCAGTTTTTGACAAGTACCCCAAAACCAATTGGTTATCTCGAAAAAAAATCTACAATCTTAAATCCAGAATGTCAATTATTATGAAAGTCCGCTGAAATCAAGGATAATTTGCCTTTGCTTGGATTGTCTTTTTTCGGAACCCCTACCCCCCACCCCCATCAGTCCCCTCCGGATTGGCCCATGGGTCAATCATACTGCATATATGCTCACGCATATCCCTCTCTTTGAACCTTTTCTTTCTCATTTTCATCTCAAAGAGGGGGCACTGCGTTCCCCCTCGACCCCTCCTCCACCTGGTTCCTGATATAGAAACTTTTTTTAAGGTGATCGGGGGCTGTTTGAAGTATTTCTTCCTGTAATCCTCAAATTTCGATTTTGAAAAAATTAGAAGAGTTCAATCGATAATCGTTAATAAGTCGGTAGAAAATTTAAACCACTGGCAGACAACCAGAGACCCCCCTAAACCTAAGACCCTTGAACCTCAGATAGACTCAACGGATTCTCAGCTTCCTTTCTGTGATCAGGTTTTCGGGATTTCCGCGGTTTAACGATTAAGATAAGGGAAGATCAGGATGTATTGGTAAAAATATGGTCTCTTTTAAATGTGGTTAATTGCCCAAGAGGGACTTCCTTACAACCAAAAATATGTCATAATCTCTATCGAAGCGCTTCCAATGCCCTTTCCCGCCCTTTAACAATAAGCCCTCAAAAAATATTAAAATTTATCTTGACTTGCTTAATTATAATGTTATTTTTTATATTATTGTTATGTTTCTATGTTGAAACTAAAACTTCCCGTTACAGGTGCAGGGAATTTTCCGTTCTATATAAATGAAAATTATCTGATTTCTTTAAATAATTATAGGATACTGCCCGTGCTTTTTAAAAAGAGTGCAAAGGTTTAGTAAATTTTTCATGTAGCTCCGTTTATCTACGATAGGTTTCTATGTTGAAACTAAAACTTTCTGACCGGATATAGGAAATCTTCCATTCCAGGGTATCATCTATGCGTATTGAAAAATCCAATCTATTAAATGATGGCAAGAGGTTTAACGATGGCCGCTCGATTGACCTCATTCAGATTGAAGACGAAAATGATTTTGATAGCTTATTAGAAAATATTATCAATTCAGGTTATTATGATAGCTCGTATTTTGACAGCCATATTGATTATCAGGAAGGAATGGTCAAGTTTGATTCCTTTCATCTCTCTTCGATTATAAAATTCCTTAAACCCAATTCTGTCTTAGAACTGGGCTGCGGCCGGGGGGATGTTCTCTTCCTGCTGAGCCTTAGCATCAGGGGAAACGTGAGAGGAATCGACTCCAGCCAAGAGGTCTTAAAAAGAGTTTGGCCGCTTTTGACTAATAAAGTGGATTTTGGGGATGTCTTCGATGTCTGCAAGAAATACCATACTCAAAAAACGACCTTTGACACCTTTTGTGCCTTTGATTTTTGGGAACACCTCCACCCCAAAAAACTCCATGATTATATTGACTCTATTGTTGCCTTAGCTGAAGAAGATGCACTGTTTTTTTTCAATATCCCAGCTTTTGGCGAAGACAGGGTTTTTGGGGAAATTTTCCCTTTGGAATTGGAGGAGAACCGAGAAAAATTCGAGCAAAGATTACCATTTGCTTATCTCCATGCCGAGTCCATTGTCCCACCCATCCCCGCCAGTGGTCATCTCATTTGGTCTCATACCGAATGGTGGCAGAAACAATTCGAAGATCATGGATTGGTCAGGTCCGAAGAGTTGGAAAGAAACATTCATCACTATTTTGACGAACACCTGTTCTATGCCAGAAAAAGCTTTTATGTCTTTTATCGGGACTCACAAAAAGCCCATCATCGGGTTAAAAGGCTTCTAAGAAATGGACTAACCTTATATAACAAATGGAAACTACTGGTTGAGCAACAGGAATTTATCCAGCGTTTCGAAAAAGGAAAAGGAAGGTCTTTTATAGATCTTGGAGAACTTAAGTCCACTATAAACCATGTCGAATATTATATGGTATTAGATATGGAAAAAAGAATTGGACGTTTGACCAAGGTTTTTTCCTGGCCTAAAAAGATAGGTGCTTTGCTTAAGCCATTGCTCTTGCTTTTAGATCGGGGAGTTCAACTAATCTGGTTGAACGGGGATAGTACATCTGGACACCTAGAAAAGCGTTATAAAATAAAAGAGCTTTTGGAAGTGACCCATAACAAGAGATAAAAAGACCTGCATGCAATTAAGAACAAAAAAGAACTGCGGGCGGCCACCGAAATTTCATGAGCCGCGGCATCCGGTTACACTGACGCTGCCGGAGCGCATTGTGGACCAGCTTGCCGAGATTGATCCGGATCGGGCCTTGGCTGTAGTCAAGGCCACAGAGGCGGTGATGGGGACTGGCAAGGGACACTTCAAGCCAGTGGAACTGGTCGAAATGGCTCCAGGGAAGTCTCTGATTGTCGTTGGCCCAAGCAAAACATTGGGGAAAATACCCTGGTTAAAACTGATCGAAATTGCACGGACCCGTTATCTGTTGACCATTCCCTCCGGTACGTCGATCGAAGCCCTGGAAGTCGCTTTGGGCGACCTGTCCTATAATCCGGAGTTACAGAAAAATGAGCACGAAAACGCCGTCCTGCATGAACTGTTGAATTTAATCGGCGACCAGAGACGTGCCCAGCGCCTGTCCAAAGCCGAAATCCTAATTGTTGATTCCCGATAATTGACCGAAAGAAAGCGTTGGTAGAAGATCCACAGGTTGCCTCAGCAAGGATGGTTCAAAAAAAGCCCCTCCCCAGCTATTTTTTTTTAGGGGGAGCCCTGTTTTTGTTCCTCTTCTACTTGGCTTTCTGGTCCATGGTCTGGCACCTGGTCCTCCTTCCCCACGCCCGAGCGGACAAGCACCAATTGCGGGTAGATTCTTATGCCCCCTATAGAGTTGACGATACTTTGCTGTTTTTAGACAAACCAGACACTTCTCTTACCGCCTACGCAGTCTGGCAAGTCCCCAAGGCGGGATTCTACTATATAAAATTAACCTGCGACGATAATGGAAAGGTCTCAATCGATAACCGCCCGATTATCACCC
>JBEKPQ010000175.1:0-5400 GCA_049520575.1 Thermodesulfobacteriota bacterium
GTCACCCTGCCGAATCTGATGGCTGAACTTCAACGCCATCCGAACTTGATCATGTGGATCTCGGGGCATCGTCATTTAAATACCGTTAAAGCCTTTATATCGCCTGATCCGGTCAACGCTCCTGAAAAAGGCTTCTGGCAGGTTGAAACTTCATCGCTCCGGGATTTCCCACAGCAGTTCCGCACTTTTGAGATCTACCTCAACAGCGACAACACCATTTCAATCGTTACGACCGACGTTGATCCGGCAGTCCAAGACGGAACACCCGCTGCGAAATCGCGTAAATATGCCATCGCGGCAACGCAGATAGTCGGGGCTTGGGATCTTACTACTAAATGGAATCCAACTAATGATCCGACCATAAAGCCAATGCCTACCGGTTCGTACAATGCAGAGCTTGTCAAACAATTGAGCCCTGAAATGGTGGATAAGATGAAGACCTTAGGAACACTGATAGGTAAGTAGTTTCGTTTTAATTAGACGACTGAAGGGCACAAACTATTTGGGATGGTTAGTCAAGGGTTCAATCGGAAGTTTTGGGCGAAAAAAGGCCCAAGTTGATTTTCCTAAAATACCGGGACATCCTATAATGTCACCCTTTTAGTTTAGAATACAGGCAATGATAGAACCCGTCTTGGTGGGCAAGGTAGATGAATCCTTTCTCCTGGAAGTCCAAAAATGGGCGGGAGAAGTTATTGGGAAAATCGAACCTGGGACGGTCCCAGACCGTATTTCCGTTTACCTCTGGGAGAAAGAAAAAGATTTTCAGGAATTCGACGCCCGGGAAAAAATCGAGCTGGGGGTAGTTACAGGTGATGAATCCAACTTTCTGGCCACCCACGAGGCCTGGAGGGGTTACCCCAGGATTCACATATCCCTGGAAAAGATCCGGGGAATTCCCGAAGAAGTCATCCAGGGCGTAGTTCAACATGAGATCGGCCATGCCCTGCTCCACGGTAAGCCGGAATTTTATCAATTTCTTTTTTCCGAACACCTTCAGGAAACCGCCAGGTCGGCGGGATTGTATCTACCCCAGCTCCAACAGTTGGTTTATTTGCTTTCCGTGGCTCTGAAAGACGAAGAAGTGGTCAGGCTATTGATGGAATGGGGATTAGGCATTTACCAAAATCGGGTACTGGAATATTTAATAGAAGATACTGGGGAGGAACAACAGACATGGGAACTGATTAAGGATCTTCCGGCCCTTAGAAAATTAGCCTGGGCCGCTTTTTTAAAAACCCTTTTGCCGATTGAAACTTTGGCCGGATTGGGCGATCCGAAATACAGTCCTCTGATAGACCGATGGGAGAAGGCCTATTCCTGGCTCACCAACCGGGAAAGGACCGACCTAAGGGCCTATGCCCGATGGGTCATTGAACTGCCCTCTAAACATTTTCAGGATCGATTGGAACAAGCCGTCTTGGGATTGATCCGCAACGCTTCGTTATAAAACGAACTGGAACTTTGTGTATATCTGAAATTTGACCCAAGGAACGAGAAAGTCGTTCGGAAAAATAGTGGGGATTGACTTTAACTTCTGGAAATGGTTTAAATAAATCATTCCATATTAGCTTATTAAACCGTCGTTTCATATCCTGGGAGCTTTAAAAAAGGTCTTTTCGGGTTAAAATAAAAATGGTTTTTATTCTTGATATGTATAACGGTATCCATTATAATTTGAGTTGTCTACCGGTGATCCATGGAGGATACAAGGGATGATCCTATCGTTCTTTGACAAGGGAACTGAGGATATCTTTGATCGCAGAGTTTCAACGGAAGCTCGACGTACCTGTCCGAAGAACATTTGGCGTGTTGCGCAGCGGAAACTTGATCAACAGAATGCAGTGGTTTCTTTAAGTTCCCTTCGCCTTCCTCCTGGGAACCGGTTGGAGTCACTGAAACAGGACCGGCTTGGGCAGCACAGTATACGAATCAATGATCAGTTCCGGCTATGCTTTGTTTGGACTGAGGAGGGACCGGAACAAGTTGAAATTACGGATTACCACTAAGTGATATGGAGGTAGAAAATGTTTCGCATTCCGATCAACAGGCCGCCGACGCATCCCGGCGAGATGCTTATGGAGGAATTCCTTAAACCGCTGAATATGACACAGGTGGAATTGGCGGAAAAGCTTGGAGTCTCATATCCGCGAGTCAATGAATTGGTCCATAAAAAAAGGGGCGTAACACCGGATACTGCACTGCGGCTGGAGCAATTGTTTGGTATGGAGGCCCAGTTTTGGCTTAATCTGCAATTAGCCTGGGACCTATACCAGGTTGCCCATTCTCCCATAAAAAGGGAGATTCGAAAAATCAAACTACTGCCTGCACTTGCTCGGGCGGTAAACGAATAATTTTTAGGTGCGTCACCATATTCGTTAATCAATTTAGTTCAGATATAGTTTAAATTATTCATTCCATATTAGCTTTATAAACCGTCGTCTTATATCCTGGGAGCTTTAAAAAATGTTCAATTTTGTTCAAGGTCAAGGAAGACGATAATTTTAACCAGAGGAATACAGATAGTATTTCGAGGATTGAAATTTGAGTCTGAAGCAGAGATTGGGCAAAAGGGGATTTTTTTTAAACTCTCACCAGAAAGGCTGGTCCATTTAGCAGTCCCCCAAAACCCCATTTTTTGAAAGAGAAGATGGGATTTTTGTTTTGGGGTGGATGATAAAAGGTGAGGCAGTATTAAGATTAGGGCTTGATTTATGCCCCTATTTTGAGTACAATAGAACCCATTATGAGTACGAAAGAAATTCACAATAATCTCTCTATGGCTCTTTTCGGCAAGACTAAACGGGCATTGCTGACCTTGTTTTTTTCCAACCCGGAGGAATCCTTTTATCTTCGCCAGATAGCCAGGATAACCGCTGCCGGGCAGGGATCCGTTCAAAGAGAGTTGGAAAAGCTGACCGAGGCAGGTATCATCGAACGTCTGGAGAAGGGCCGACAGGTCTATTTCAGAGCCAAACGTAACTGTCCCATTTTCGATGAGCTAAAGGGGCTGATATTAAAAACCGCCGGACTGGTGGAAGTGCTTCGTTCCGCTCTATCGCCTCTGTCTGATAACATCGATCTGGCTTTTGTGTTTGGAAGTCAAGCCCGGGGGAAAGCCAAGGCTGTCAGTGACATTGATTTATTAATTGTCGGGAGTGTCGACGAGCTCGAACTGCACCGGTTGATCAGCCAGGCAGAGGGGCAGCTGAACCGCTCCATCAATTACACCTTTTTGACCGCTCAAGAGTTTAAAAAACGCAAAAAAGAAAAGGGGGGGTTCCTCTCAAGGGTCCTGGCAGGGGAGAAGATTTTTATTATAGGAGACGGGCATGGATCTTGAGACACTCCTCAAAGAGGGCCGCGTCCATAAGGAAAAAATATCGTCTCAAGAGATCCATAGGGCCCTGATCAGAGCGGAAAGGGATTTAAAAACAGCAAGAAAAATAATGGCCGAGGACTGGGATTGGGGTTTCTCGATCACCTATAATGCCGTCCTCCAAGCTTCCCGGGCTTACATGTTTGCGCAGGGCTATCGTCCATCTCACGGCGAAGGTCATAAAAATACTTTCGCCTTCATGAAAATTTTCATGGGGAAAGAGTACGAGGATTTGATCTCTTATTTTGACCGTATGCGGAATAAACGAAATCAAGCTATTTATGATGTGGCCGGATTGATTACCGAAACAGAAGCCAGGAACCTTTTTTCCAAGGCAACTGAATTTGTAAAATTGATCCGCCGCAGTCTGACAGGTAAAAACAGTGGCTGAATTTTCAGGCATCAGCCGCAGCAGGCCTAACCGCTGTTCGCCGAACGACGAACGCCCTGCCCCTCGCAGGCGCCAAACGAAGGTTGCTCCCATGGTCCATGAAGCAATCCATCAAGACCCCGTTTTTTGGAAAAGAAGATGGGGTTTTTGTTTTGGGAGACTTTGGTTAAAAGAATGTAAAAAGGCTTGGTTTAAAATAAACACAGGCTGGTATCGAAGAAATAATTAGTTGATTCAGAACGATCGGTCCGGTCTAAGTGCACACAGAAAGGAAAATGATCCATGGAGAAAAAATTCATCCATCCCGAACAGCTTGCCAACTTTCCCAAATTTTTCACCCAGGTGGTCACCGTCAAATCGGGCGAAACGAAGACGATCTACATTTCAGGTCAGGTGGCGATCGACCGTGAGGGGAAGGTTGTGGGCAAGGGAGACCTTGGGGCGCAAGCCGCGCAGGTGTTTGAAAACCTGTCCTTTGCCCTTGAATCTGCCGGTGGCAAGCCGGAGGATGTCGTCAAGCTGAACATGTATGTCGTCAATATGAAGCCGGAGGACGGGAAGACGGTGGGCCTTGCGAGGAGAAAGTGGTTCAACCAGGAGAATCTTCCGGCTTCGACAATGGTTGGTGTCGTTTCGCTTGCCGGCCCCGACTTCCTGCTTGAAGTTGAAGCCATCGCTGTCATTGGCTGAGGTCTGGTATCTGGGAAAAAGTTGATTCAGAACCACTGTTTTGCCTATTAGGGATTTTTGTTTTGGGGTGGACGAGAAAAGGGAGTAGAATAATCGAGTTTAACCACGGATTAAACCGAGGATTAAATCAAAAACAATCGGACAAATGGGATGGGGGGAATGAGTTGTTTTAGAACCAACGGCCCCTCTTTTTATTTAGAGGTTAATAATTGCCTACTCTTGATTGGATAGGAAAGAAAGCTGTAATAAATCATCACAATGAAGTGCCCTTTCGCCTCCTGAGGGAGGAGTCCAAACTGTCTGTGGGTGAGCCGGGAAGCGGTAACCTCATTGTCGAGGGCGACAATCTTTCTGCCCTCAAGGCCCTTCTACCATACTACGCGGGACAGGTGAAATGCATCTACATCGATCCGCCTTATAATACAGGAAACGAAAACTGGGTATACAACGATAACGTCAATAGCCCGGAGATACGGAAATGGCTGGGAAAGGTAGTAGGTGGCGAATCAGAGGACCTTTCCCGGCACGACAAATGGCTTTGTATGATGTATCCTCGGCTAAGTCTCTTAAGAGAGATGCTTCGTGATGATGGGGTAATATTTGTTAGTATTGATGACAATGAAGTAGGGCATCTACGTGACCTTATGGATGAGGTCTTTGGAAAGAAGAATTTTATCACAACTATCATCTGGCAGAAGGTCTATTCTCCGAAAAACACTGCAAAACATTTTTCTGAGGATCATGATTATATCGTAGTATATGCAAAGAAGTCCGATATATGGCGGCCCAACCTTCTTCCCCGAAGTGAAGAGCAGGACTCGGCCTATAAAAACCGTGATAACGATCCGAGAGGACCCTGGAAAACGGGTGATCTTTCTGCGAGAAATTATTATAGCTTGGGAACTTATGAGATTATCTGTCCTTCGGGAAGAATTATTCC
>JBEKPQ010000176.1:0-5358 GCA_049520575.1 Thermodesulfobacteriota bacterium
TGCTTCCGATAGCAGCAGAACCCTTCTTCCTGAACCTGAATGCGGGTATTGAGGTGTCACCAGCGATGAACCTCGACGACATGAGAGCTGGGGTCGAGAAGGCGATGAAACGAACCTGAAGCCGTGATGCGATGCCAACGCTCTCACCATGCTTCTCCTCAGTACTGAGCTTGCTGGTCTAATGGGGTTGAGAAGAAAATTCGGCAATTGAATTGC
Organism: Thermodesulfobacteriota bacterium; assembly: GCA_049520575.1. GTDB lineage: Bacteria > Desulfobacterota > RBG-13-43-22 > RBG-13-43-22 > RBG-13-43-22 > RBG-13-43-22. Next base: position 217 of record JBEKPQ010000176.1, read on the forward strand.
CTAGACATATTATTTTCACGAAAGACAGGCTCGGCTAACGCTGCCTTTTGTGTTTTTTGCGCACTTTCAAGTCATAATCATCGGTAGCTTGGTCACATTACCTGAGGACTTATAGGTGTACTCGATGAATGCGATGCAATGAGGCAATTTTCGAGGAAACTTGAGGGGTTCTTCCTGAAGTCCTCAAACTTCCATTTTGAATAAAACACAAGAATTTAAACGGTAACGGTAATAGAGATAAATTGCTTTTTCTCATTTTATACTGTTATAATTCAAAATCAAAATCTTCTCAAATAAGAGAAGCGATAGGGTGGGGCGAATGGGATCGGATATCGCATGATGATACCGAGAAGATTTGTCCTTTCCCTTTCACCATTGAAAATACCATATGTTTTTTTATTGGCTTTTTTTAAAACATTGAAATAAATGATCCTATAATACAATTACAAGAAGGAGGTTGAGAACATGTTAGTGCGCGATATTATGACGAGCAATGTTATTACCATCCCCAGTGATACCCTGATGTTTGAAGCCGAGAAGATTATGGAGTTTCACAAAATTGAACGTCTTCCCGTCGTAGATAAGGGTAAACTGGTGGGGTTGGTGACTAAGGATACCCTTTTGAAGGCCAGCCCTTCGAAAGCTACCAGCTTTAGCCGCGGGGAAATCTACTATCTTCTGTCTAAGCTTATTGTCAAGGAAATCATGATAACGGATGTGGTGACGGTCTCCCCAGATACTACCGTTGAACAGGCTGCAACCAAGGCTCAGCAAAACAAAGTTGGTTGTCTGCCGGTCTTGGAGGACAATAAGGTTGTTGGGATAGTAACTACCAATGACTTCTTTTATAAGATACTGAATCCGCTTTTAGGAATTGGTGAGGGAGGAAAGCGGATAATCGTCCAGGGCGTTGGTGATCCAGAGGGGATGCAAAAGGTGCTCGAAACCGTGCGGAAAGGTGACATTGAGATAAAGAACTTCTGTTCCCTTTCTTCAAGCGGAGCTGGGAAAAATGATTTTGTTCTTCATCTGAACACCAATGATGTTGCCACAGTACTTAAACAACTTAAGGAGATGGGATTCAAGGCAGAAGAAAGGCAACATACTATCTAAGTTTCGGTTAAAGGCGAGGAAAGGGGTCAAATCTCCGGTTGAATTATTGTTAAAGCTTTCCTTAATATCGCTTATCGCTCTTGCAGCCAACGATTAAATGGTTTGATACTATGGTTTCTATAGTCTCACGGGGACTTCGTCAAAAAGAAAATCAAGATGACCTGATTCCCTTTCCATTTATGGAAATACTCTCCAAGCCGCCTCATCTTATCGAGGGGCGGATTAAATATTGCAATCAGTAATCGTTAATTTTGGGGGCCAGCTTTTTTGAAGAGTAGTAGGTGTAAGTCGCAAAAAGAGTTATCTGGACACTGTAAGTCAACCCAAATACTGGTCAGGACAATTTAAGATAGTAAAAATCAAATTGTAATTTTGACCTCGTCGGCCTGTATTTTTTCCGTCTCTGACTTTCGGGCTGGTCTTTTCTTCGGACTTATCCAAAAGGATTATAGCCCGGTTTTTTATAAAGGTTGACTTTATTATCCAGGATATCAGGCCGATATACCTTTTCAGCCCACTGGCTCGGCTCAATTTCTTCAATAGCCACGGAAACGGATTTCTCTTCACATTTGGCTACGGCTACGACGTCTTTAGTTATTGCTTCAGCCAGGTGTTTTTTCTGATCTTCTGTCCTTCCCGGATATAGTTTTACAATCACATGGGGCATCGACCATACCTCCCTTCCTTTAGATGCTTACTCCTTAAAGTTTGAGAATTTGTCTCTAACCTTATCTCAGGTGTTTGGGGGTCTTATTTCTTGAAGTTGTCCACCCCAAAGCCATAAGCTTCTTTGCCGGGCCAAAAAAATGAAAATACGTAAAAGAGCAGGCCTACAATAAAGCCCAAGATCCGGTTGAGTGAATGCCCTGCTTCCAATCAACGTAAAAATTCGGGCCGGTATGGGGCAGTGGGTTACCTTTTGGACAACATCAAGAAATAAGACCCCCAAACACTAAAATCTCAAATATCTTTGGTTATTCTTTCAACCCGTGAAGACCGGCTCCCATGGCTTTTTGGGCCGTTTCCATTAGGGCTTCGGCCAAGGTGGGATGGGCGTGGATGGTATAGGCCAGGTCTTCGACCGTGGCCCCCAACTGAATGGCCAGGGTCCCTTCGGCGATGAGGTCCGTGGCCTGAGGGCCGACGATGTGGACTCCTAAAATTTTTCCATTTCGGCTGTCGGAAATGATTTTGACCTGACCGACGATTTCACCCATAGCCTGAGGTTTGCCCAGGGCACGGAACTGGAAGCTGTCGGACCGGACTTCATGACCCCTTTCCCGGGCCTGCGGTTCGGTCAGCCCCACATCGGCCACCTCTGGAAAGGTGAAGATAACTGAAGGCACCACCTCATAATTCATGGTCCGTTTATGGCCCATGATGTTTTCAGCAGCAACGATTCCTTCGGTTGAAGCCACATGGGCCAGCATGATTTTAGAAGGCCCGAGGACATCGCCAACGGCGTAAATACCGTGGATATTGGTTTCCATCCTCTCGTTGGCCTTGATCCAAAGATTGGAATCTAATTCCATCCCCAAACGTTTCAATCCTAAAGCCTCGGTATTGGACTCCCGTCCAATAGAAACCAGAACCTTCTGCACTTCCCATTCCATAGGTTGGCGGTCTTTTTCTTTTATCTTTTGGAGAAAAGGAGAAGGGCCGATAGTCACCTTGATCCGGTCGTTTTGGATCTCGGTCTTCTCTACGGTTTTATCGAGTAGGACCTTAATCTTTCGCTTTTTCATCTCCCGCTGGATGGTGACCGAACAATCTTGATCAATGGAGGGAAGACCGATCACGCGAGGCAGGGCCTCCACCACCGAGACCTGACTGCCCAGCAAACTGAAGATAAAGGCAAACTCACAGCCGACCACACCTCCGCCGACGATTAAAATAGACTCGGGGATTTCCTTTAATAACAGGGCATCGCTGCTGGAGAGGATGTGTTGGCCGTCAAAGGGAAAGGCCGGGAAGACCATGGGCTTTGAGCCTGAGGCAATGATGATGTTATCCACTTCGATCGTCTGCTCTTGGTCGTCATGCCCCTTGATCAAGATTTTTTTAGGGTCTTGAATGAAGGCTGTCCCCTCCAGATATTGAATCTTATAGCTCTCAAAACTTTTTTTTATCCCCTGGGCCAGGATCGATACAACCTCATTTTTTCGAGCCATGATCCGTTCCATGTTGGGTCGGAAGCCCCCTTCCAGGTCTAGGCCGAATTCTTTGGCCCGTTGAATTTTTTCAATGGCTTTGACTGTAGCTTTGATGGCCTTGGTAGGAATACAACCCCAGTTCAGGCAGGTTCCGCCGACGGCATCCTGCTCAATAACAATCACTTGGGCACCCAATTGGGCGGCCCGAAAGGCGGCGATATAGCCCCCCGGCCCGGCCCCGATGATTCCAATTTTTGTACTCATGTCTATTGTTCCTCTTCGCTTTTGAAAAAGTGCTTACCCGGTTTGGGTCCCCCTAAGGGAATAGTGATCAGACCGGGATAAGGGGCCACTTTGGATCGTTGTTTTAGTCCCTCGATCTCAATATCCACCAATTCCCAGGGAAGTGCAAAATAGATATGAATGCTTTCCGTTCCGGCATAACTTCGTCCGCCTGAACAGGCCGTTGCCATATTGATTTTTTTATCCCACCCGGCAATGCCGGCCGCATAACCGCAGACCAGAGAATTGGTCGCCATAGTGAAATTAAGCGGCACATCACCGGTTATAAAAAAATAGCCGTTCATCAGAAAGTAAGTCTGCCAGGGTACCACGGTAAAAATCAAGGCATCGGGGATAAATTTGGCCCTGGCCAGGGGAGCAACGGCTACCCCGGTTACCTCTCCAGGAGGAATAGCAAATTTTTTATCCACCATTTTTTCCCAGACTTCTTTATTCGGGGCATAGTTATGGTATTTTGAAATCTGGTTTTCCCGATCCCTTTTGATTTCCTCTTCGTTGCCCAGGCCAAAGGCCAGACGGGCATTGGGGCAACTCAGGTTCTCTCTGGTTAAATAGACGGAATAATTTCCCTGCCGGGCAACAGTAACCGCCTGACAAAAGGTGATGGGTTTGATATTGGTGCTCACGCCTTTTGGTTTTTCCTCCCCTTGGTGGATAAATCTGACGGCCACAGGTGGAGTTTCCAATTTTAGGGTCCTTTCAAAAAAATCCTGCATTTCTGCATAACCCATCTTTTTTCCCGGTTCTGTTTTATCAGCCATTTATGATCCCTTCTTGACATGTGTCGTTATTTAATTTTAATAAGGAAGCTCGCGCTCTATTACCGCCAACTTCGGGACAGGCCCACAGGCGTGACTTGAAATGAGCTGGTTTTCCATATTCAATCCCGCCCGGGCGGAGACCTCACCCCCGCGAACCCCTAACTTAATTTAAGGTTTGCGGGAATGACGGTTAAGGAGGTTTTTACGAGGCTGCCATTCGGAGTAATGATAAGAATTGTTGAGGAGTATGGCAAGAATTATTTTAAAAGGATTTTAAAAAGTTGCATTGGAGAAACCGGGTTAAGTAGGAAATAAGGATAATGAACAAACCAAGGGGGTTTGGTCATTATCCTTTTCCGGCTTGGGTTACCATTAAAATTCCTTAAACCTTCAGACTAAAGATCTTCTGGAGGTCAGAAGAGTTCTCTGTTCCCGAACCCGCTGGCTGATAAGCTCCAGTGGCTTTCTGCCCGGTAAAAAGTAATTCAAAAACAGCCAATTCATCTCGACTCAAGGTGCCGTCGCCGTTGGTGTCCAGAATCGGTACTAACCCGTCAATGAGCTTATCGGCTGCCGTTATCATTTCTTTGGCACTCAACTTTCCATCAGAATTGACATCCAAGAGGTTTAAGATAGAAAGAAATAAATTAAGTTCCTCGTTTTTTTGTGTTCCCAAAGTATTTACGTCTTGCCAATTGAATCATAATTAAATGTTACCAAGAGGATAGTAGGATAGGGAACGTTGACTCATAATTAATGTTACCGAGAAGCCTTAACCAAGTCATTCTGGAACTGGACCTGATAGATTTTTT
>JBEKPQ010000177.1:0-5155 GCA_049520575.1 Thermodesulfobacteriota bacterium
CGACTTTCTAATTACAAGGGTTGGGTAGGATGTCACCGATCGATGGGGAACCCGCCTGGTAAGCCAAATTCAATAACGCCTTAAAAGATAAAAAACACTTGACTGGAATAAACAAGGAAGAAGTCCTCAATTTTCCCAGGAAATTGCTTCTTCAATCTAATTTTAACAATTTCACCTACTGCTATTCTAAAGAGACCATTCCGGAAAATAACGATTACTGTATGAACTATGCCTAAAAGAGGCAGCGCCATTTCTAAATCCTGCCTCTAAAGATGTTTATTATACCTAACTGGGCTATTTCTTCCCTTTGCGTATGATATTGACCGAATCCGTGCCTCGGCATCTTCCTTGTCCGTTTTAGTTTTCCTAAGCGAAACCTTGGCAAAGCAGGCAACCAAGTTGATTAAGAATCGGTGTTCCCTTTTTCCCAAACAAACGACAACCTTTCCGGAATGAAATGTAAAAGTTTTGAAAAAAAGTCCCAGCTTCAGGAAACTTAGATTTCTTTTGACTGAATCCCTAATAAATATTATTATGGAAGCCATTTAAACTCTCGCAGGGTGCTCTTATTACACCAGTTGAGAAATAACTCTGCTTTGGGTTCCAGGAGGAAAATAAGATGGGAGTAAATTTAATCTATGAGGCCGTAGTCAACGGCGACCGAACCGCGGTGGATACGGAAGTAAAAAAGACCATTACGGATGGAGTTGCCCCGGAAGTGATTTTAAATGAAGGGCTGATCAAAGCTATGGGTGAGGTCGGCCGGCGTTTTGAATCGGGGGATTTCTTCGTCCCGGAGATGCTTATTGCCGCCCGGGCCATGAAGGCCGGAGTGGCCATTCTCCGCCCTCACTTGATCAATGCCGGGGTAAAACCGGTTGGCAAGGTCGTCATCGGGACGGTGGCTGGAGATCTGCACGACATCGGTAAAAATCTGGTCGGGCTGATGCTGGAAGGAGCAGGGTTCGAAGTCATCGACCTGGGAACGGATGTTTCCAATGAACGGTTCGTCGAAGCCGTTCGAAAGGAAAGGCCTGACCTGGTCGGCATCTCTGCGCTTTTGACCACGACCATGTCCGGTATGGCCGAGGTAGTAAAGATATTGAAAGAAAGTAATCTGAAAGAAGACCTTAAGGTCTTTATTGGAGGCGCCCCAGTCACTCAAACCTTTGCCGAGCAGATCGGTGCCGACGGCTACGCGGATGACGCGGCCAGCGCGAGCAGAAAGGCCAGGGAGTTATTGAATCTTTAAGGGATACCAAAAGCCTTATGGAAATCTCTATCCCCAGATTCCTGGAGCAATACTTGGAACCGCAGCCCGCTCCGCCCGGCCTGAACAGCTTCGAAATCGTGAGACGGGCCATTGAATTTCAAGGACCGCCTCGCATCCCCTACAGTTTTCTGGCCCCTCACGGTAGCGACTTCTTCGAGGCGATCATCGTCAGCGGTCTGGTGAGCGAATCGAAGGTGTTGCCTCGCAGAGAAAAGGGGGCGATTTATTATGACGAATGGGGCGTGGGGCAGAAAGTCACCGGCCGAGGTTGGGACCATGCCTTCGACCACCCCATAGAAGACTTAAACAGACTCGCCGATTTCCGTTTCCCGGATCTGGCCCGTCCCGAGCGATTTGCACCCTATAAACCTTTTTTCAATCTGGCCGAACGAAAAGGCAAATATGTCGTCGCCCATGACCCGGTAATGATGTTTGAGCGGATGCGCTCCCTGCTGGGTTTTGAGGCCTTGATGATGGCCCCCTACCTGCAGCCCACAGAACTGGAAATCCTCCTGGACCGTCTGGCCGACCTGATCGTTGCCGTGATCGAGCAATGGGGGCGTATAGGAGGGGTACACGGTTTTATGACCTGGGATGATTGGGGACTCCAGACCGGCCTGCAGATGAAGATCGAGACCTTCCGGAAATTCTACAAACCGCGTTACGCTCGCCTGGTAACGGCCGCCCATAACTTAGGAATGCATTATATCTGGCATAACTGCGGACAGATCATAGGGTTGATCCCCGATATGATTGAAATAGGGGTTGATGTCATCCAGCTTGACCAGCCGCGTCTAATGGACAGCCGTAAGCTGGGCGAAAACTTCGCCGGTCGTGTCTGTTTCTGGAATACGGTTGATATCCAATGGTCGGCTGGCCCGGATTTGACTGACCAGGACCTTTGGAACGAAGCGGCGGACATGGTCAGAATATTCAATCAGATAAACGGAGGGTTTATGGCCCGACATTACCCCCAGCCCAGGGATATTAATCTCTCTAAAGAAAGATGCCGGGTCATAGCCGAAGCCTTTTTTGAAAACGGATGTTCACTGGGCAATAAGTTTAAGAAAGAAATCGATGGCCGAAATTCTTGAAATGACCGGCCGGGAGCGGATCATGGCCGCCCTGGCCTTCAAGCCAGTGGATAAAATTCCCTTTGTGCCGCTGGTCGATCACTTCACCCTGATGGACATGCCCCCCGAAATAACAGGCGGCCTGACCTCCCGTGATCCTTACCCGGCCAGGATGGCGACCGCCTCACGGGCCCTGGGTTGTGACCTGATAATCCGGCATGTCCCGGTAATCAGGCTTTGGCCAGGGGCAGTCCACATGCAGCTGCTGGGTGGCTTTGGTCCGCCGGTAGAAACAACCATCGATTTTAAGGATGGCGTTTTGATTGAGACTCTGAGAACTCCGGTGGGAACCCTGACCGGTCAATGGGCCTTTTCCGAAAGAGTGGGCTCCATACCCCATGCCATTACACACGTGGTCAATACCCTGGAGGAGATGAAGGTATTTCATTGGGCGGTGGATCATCTGGATCAAAACCGGCCTGACCCTTTATTTGAAAATTTTGGTCTGGTAGACAAGGATATCGGCAACGACGGGATCGCCACCACCTCCTTTAACAATTCACCCCTCATGTTCCTGATTGAGATGGTCTGGGGCCTTGAAAACACCTACTATCTTCTCAACGATTATCCCGGAGAAGTGGAGGACATACTTCAAAAACTGCATCTTTCCCTAAAAAGACAATTGGAGGTTATCGTCAGGAGTCCGGCCAAGGTGGTTATTGAATATGAAAACACATCCAGCACACTGCTCTCGCCCAAGATGTTCCGGAAATACGTCCTGCCCTTTTTAAATGAATATGCCGAGACTCTCAGGGCGGCCGGGAAAATTTACTTGATTCACATGTGCGGCAGATTAAGGGCCTTTAAAGAGGATCTGGCCGCGGGCCCCTTTCACGGCATCATCGATACATCCCCCCCACCCACGGGGGATTTCCCTTTGGATGAAGCCGCGTCAGGTCTTCCAGGTAAAGTCGTTATCGGCGGTGTGGATCCGACAACCTTTATCAATCCGGACCCGGCCTTCGTGGAAGCCGAGATTGCAGGCCTGCTCGAACGGCTCAAACCCTTCCGAGGTGTGATGCTGGGGAGCGCCGATGTGGCCCCCCGCGGGGCCTTGCCCGAAAATTTTCACCTGATACGTTGTCTCATAGACACGGTGGGGGCATACAATAAATGAACGGGTTATAAAAAGTACCCCCGAGATAAATTCGCTGGCTGTAGGTGTACAGTGGTTCTGAAAAAATGTAATTAACAGTTTGCGGAAAAACTCATTGTTTACAGGTTGCTCAAAAAGGTCCAGATACAAGGCGCCCGAAATTCTGAGGAATGAGGCGTACATAGAAGTACGTCGCAATGACGAAGATTGAGGGCAACGCAGTAGATGGGCCTTTTTCAGCAACCTGTTAAGGAAAACAAATGGCCAACGACCGGATAAACTTTACTGAAGAAGACTGGGAGAGAATTGAACGGGATTGGTCGGCCTTCCTGGCCGGTGAACTAGACCGGCCTATGGTGGTCATGGAAACTTGGAATATGCTCTATGCCAAGCCCTCCCTGGTCCTCACCCGCGAATTCATGCTGGAAAAACCAATCTACGAGGTATTGGATTTTTACCAGGACCAGCTGGACAACACTTATTATTTCGGTGACGCCTGGCCCAAGGTGTTCGTCAACCATGGCCCCGGTATTGCCGCCGGATTCTTGGGCGCCGAAGTCAGCGGCATGCCGGAACAGGGGACCGTCTGGTTCGGTTTAGAAAAACCCCTTCCCCTGGACGAATTACATTTTAAGTTCATCCCGGACAACCCCTGGTGGAAAAGGGTGGAGGGCATCACCCAACAGGCGGTGGAGCGCTGGGGGAGCAGGATTTCTATGGCCCACACGGATATCGGCGGCAACCTCGATATCCTGGCCGCCTTCCGTTCCTCTCAGAATCTGTTATACGACCTGTATGACGCCCCTGGAGAGGTGGAGCGACTGTCGGCCGAGATCACGGAAGCCTGGCTGGTCTATTATGACCGGCTGTATGAAATCATCAAGCCTGCCGGCAGGGGGACCTCTAACTGGGCCTGTGTTTGGTCGCCCGGCCGCACCTGTATGCACCAGTCCGACTTCAGTTACATGATTTCTCCACAGATGTTTGAACAATTTGTGCTTCCCGATCTGGACGCCGTTTTCAAAACCATGGATCATGCCTTTTATCACCTTGACGGTAAAGGTCAAATCCCACACCTGGAAATGCTCCTGTCCCTTGATAGTCTGAAAGGCATTCAATGGATTTCCGGTGGTGGACAGCCTCCGGCCGAAGAGTGGCTGGATCTGCTCCGGCGCATCCGCGACGGCGGAAAGTTCTGCCAGGTCTACGTTACTGCCGAAGGGGCCCGGACCATCGTTAAGGAATTGGGGGGAAAAGGATTTATCTTATATGTCATCGGTCCCACAACGGTGGAGGCAGCCCAGGATTTCTTAAAGACTTTAGCCGATGAAGACATCAGCCGGATGCATAAAAAATAGGGTGACAGATTGATAAATTTTTATTTAATTTTTGTTATTAATAAGAGCAAAATAGTGAAGACTCAATTTGTTGGTTGCCAGGAAGTTTTTTCTTAAGCCATTGGTGGGAGGGTGCTGTTTTTTCCTGACTTATCATCGGGGGAGACCGCAGCTCGACCCCGCCTGGAGCGGGGTCGAGAATGCGGAAGGGGCAAAGCATCCCCCGCGGATAAGTCAGAGAAAAAACCAACTCGGGAGCCTCAGGCGAAAGAAAAAGCTTCCTGGCAAGTGTGGATTATTATGCACTCATTAATAA
>JBEKPQ010000178.1:0-5155 GCA_049520575.1 Thermodesulfobacteriota bacterium
TTCAAAAAAGGGTTAAAGGAATACTATCCCGAGGCCCAGGTCGTCGGCGAAGATTTTCATAAGCTGTTCCAGACCGACTATGCCCCTTATATTTCCAAGATAAAGGCCTCCGGGGCCGAGGTTGTTTACACCGGGGATTGGGATCCGGATGCCACCAACCTGGTTAAACAATCCAGAGCAATGGGGCTCTACCTTCCATTTGCCCACATTTACATGACTAACTATGCTACCATGGCCGACCTGGGGGTTAAGGATACCAGTGGCTTGCAACTGGGCACCCCTTATGGGCCCACCATTCCGTTCTTCAAAACACCGGAGCAGATCAAATACCATAAAATTTGGCAAGACGCGTATAAGAGATTTAAACCACCCTATAATGCATTGGTTTACTCGCAGGGGTGGGATGCCATATCAATGGAGTTTTATTGGCTTTTGAGCGTCATCGAAAGGGCCCAAAGTACAGATCCCGAAAAGATCATCAAGACTTGGGAGAATGACACATATCAATACATAAACGGCCATGTCAAGAAAATGCGGGTCTGCGATCACAATACGATTCAGGATCTTTATATCATTGAGTATGTCCCACCCGATCAACAAAAGGTGGCCATGAATATTCCGCCTTATAAGTGGACGGACAAATGTTCCTGGTGGGGCACCACGTACTTGATCCCGGCGGAAAAAGTCCTTCCCTGGATGGATCCAAAACTGGAACGGTGCAAAGGGAAGAAGCAATCGGGGGATTAGCCAACAGAAAATCACCCAAGATAAAAGCTATTGCAAGTCCGATTTTCACCCTAAAGCGCCTTGATTTTTTTTCGAGGCGCTTTACATCCTCTCTGGGCAGGGATTAAAATCACGCTGTTTTTGAAATGAGGTGGTTCCTAAAAACTGGACAATGCGATAAGCTCTGAGTTAGCCCTAAAAAAAGGAGCGATGACACCTCAAGTTCAAGGCCGAGGTAGTCCAATCATCTCTCCCATATTTCCATCCATAATCGTTAACTTTCAGAATTCCTTTTTTGAAGAGTAGGTAGGTGTAATCTTCAGAAAAAAAGGCGGCATCAGTGGATTTAATTTTATTGCGGGGGGTAAATTTACACAACTATATACTTAACAAACCTTGGGGAAAAGGAGCGGGGAACACATCTTCATTTGGCGGTTTTTGGGTCAACGAAATGAGAGTCACAAAATGCAACTAAGATATCTGCCGATAGCTATTATTCTACTTCTCTTTTTGCTGTTTTCCTCGAGCTATTCCAGTGAAAAACAAGTCAGTACCGGTCCTACAGACCTAGCGATCCGGGAGTTTGTAGGATTGGTCAATGCTGAGCGGCTCGGTGCCGGGTGTCCGGAACTAAAATGGGATGACCGGATTGCCGCCATCGCACAGGAACGCAGCCGAGACATGGTTTCGCGTAACTTTTTTAGCCACACCAATCCTGATGGGAAAGACTCCTTTGACCGGCTAAAGGAATCGAACCTTTTTTTCTCTGCAGTAGCCGAAAACATAGCCCTCGGTCCGTGAACCGGCAAGGAAGTCTATGACATCTGGCTACGGAGCCCAGGACACCGGGGAAATATGCTGGACTGTCGTTTCACACGGCATGGTGTCGGCAAGATAGGAGACCGGTGGACACATGTCCTCTTTAAACCCTAAGAAGTGTAGGGAAGAGAAGGAGTGATCACCAGTCTTTTAAAGACGGGTGCGGTGCGGAGTTGATGCGGCGGCGTAACTGAGCTTTATGTTAGCAGCAAAAATCAGTCAACGGGGGGAACGATGAAAATAGCCTGTTGTTTTATTCTTTTCATTTGTCTCACTGCCATCATGCTTGTAGGGGGATGCGCAACTAATCCCCCAGTTTAGACGCCCAGCCAACCACCGCAGTTCAGCATCCCCGGGCCGGCAGGGCATAGTTAGTTGAAATTTCGAAGTGGCTCCGTAACATAGTTTAGACATCTTAGGGAATATCAAACAAAGGAGAGTCACATGAGAAAAGTGTTACGAATTAAAGAAAAAGGGAAGGTAAAATTAGATAGGGGAGAGCGGCAAGTAATCAGTGATTGGCGGGGGTATGGAAGGGATCAGGATTGATTAAAGGAAATTCAAATTAATTGACTTTTTGGTAATTAAAAGGTAAAAAATATAAAGTAAATTAACCAAGTTTTCTTGTTGGCAACCTTTAATCAAGGGAGTGTCGATGGAAGAATACCGGACCCCATTTCTCAAAAGAGAGGTGGGGTTTTTTTATTCTAAATGCCTCAACTGGAGATTTAAAGAATGAACGATAACAGGAAGACCAAAGAGCAACTGATCCAGGAGTTGGAAGATCTTCGCCGGAAGATTGTTGAACTCGAAAAATCGGAAGCTGAGCACAAGCGGGCGAAGGAATTGCTGCTCACCAGCGAGGAGCGTTTAAAAGCCCAATATCAGGGGAGTCCTATCCCGACTTTTACCTGGCAAAAGAAGGGCGAGACGTTTGAGTTGACAGACTTCAATCCGGCAGCGTTAGTGGCCACACGGGGGGAAGCTAAAAAGTATTTAGGGAAAACGGCCGCTGAAATGTATCAAGGTCTACAGGAGATATTTCAGGATATTCATCGGTGCTTCACAGAAAAAAAAGTCATTAAAAGGGAGTTACGATCTCAGCATTTTATGCCGGGGAGAACTATGGCAGTAACTTACGTTTTTGTTCCCCCAGATCTCATTATGGTTCACACGGATGACATCACCGAGCGTAAACAGGCCGAGGAGGCTCTTAAGGCAACGGAAGAGGAATATCGCCTTGTTGTTGAGAATGTGGCAGAATCGATTTCTATTGTTCAAGAGGGAAGGCTAAAATTTGTCAATCCTGGAAGCGTAAAAATACTTGGATATCCTCCAGAGGTGTTAACCTCAAAGACTTTTATTGAGTTTATCCACTCTGATGATCGTGAAATGGTAATGGAGCGTCATATCAAGAGAATGAGAGGTGAAGAAGCCCCCCCGATTTATTCTTTCAGGGTTGTCAGACGGGATGGAGTGGTAAGGTGGGTTGAGGCTAATGCAGTTGTTGTCCCATGGAAGGGGAAACCTGCTGCTTTGAATTTTCTGAATGACATCACCGAGCGCAAAGAGGCCGAGGAGGCTCTTAAGGCAAGTGAGGAAGAGTATCGCAAACTTTTTGAGAATGCTTCTGTAGGTATTTTCCACTCAACACCGGAAGGACGATTCCTGAGGGTGAATCCGGCCTTAGCCACTATGCTGGGTTATGGTTCCTCGGAGGATTTGGTCTCATCGGTCACCAATATTTCCACACAAATCTATGTGGATTCCAAGGTACGCCATGAGATTCTGGCAAACACTTTGGAAGAACAAGGATGGGTCTTCGCTGAAAACCAATACCGCCGAAAAGACGGGAGCATCATGATCGGCAAAATGAATGTTCGCAAGGAACTCAATCCTGACGGTACGGTTAAATATCTGGAAGGGTTTGTGGAAGACATCAGCGAACCCAAACGGGCGGAGGAAAAACTGAGGGAAAGCGAGAAGAAATATCGTGAGCTCTTCAATAACATGACCAGTGGTGTTGCCGTATATGAAACCAAGGACAACGGAAACAATTTTATTATCAAAGATTTCAATAAAGGGGGGGAGGCAATTGAGCAGGTCAAAAAGGAAGATATTCTTGGAAAAAGTGTTGCCGATGTCTTCCCGGGGGTAAAAGAATTCGGTATCTTTGATGTATTTCAAAGGGTATGGAAAACAGGAATACCCGAGCATTATCCAATAAAACGGTATAAAGATGCACGAATATATGGTTGGAGAGACAATTTCGTTTACAAGCTCCCATCGGGAGAGATCGTTTCGGTATATACCGACGAAACACAGCGCAAGCAGGCGGAGGAAACAATCGAGATTAGTCTGACAAAATATCAAACCCTATTTGAGACATTACCTCTCGGCGTAACTATTTCGGATAAGGCCGGCAATATCTTGGAGAGCAATAAAGAGGCAGAGAAGTTGTTGGGATTACCGAGGGGAAACCAGTTCAAAAGAAAGATTGGCGGCCTGGAGTGGCACATCATCCGGCCCGATGGCTCTCCTATGCCGGCAGAGGAGTATGCCGGCATTAGGGCACTGAAAGAGAATTGCCTCGTTGAGAATGTCGAGATGGGCATTGTCAAGGGAGAAGGTGAGTCCACCTGGATCAATGTAACTGCCGCTCCCATTCCCCTGGAAGACTATGGGGTGGTGATAGCCTATAGCGACATTACCGAACGCAAGCGGGCGGAAAAAGAAATCGAGGATTTAGCGCTATTCCCCCAGGAAAACCCTAATCCGGTTTTGCGAGTTGAGCCAGACGGGCTAATTATCTATGCCAATGAGGCGAGCAAACCATTACTTTTTGATTGGAATACTGAAGTGGGGAATTATCTTCCCACGTCTCTATGTAAACTGCTCGTGGATATAGTCGCGAGCAAGACAAAGATTACAGTGGATATCTCTTGCGGAGAACTTGTGTTTTCAATTATGTTTTCGCCAACTAGTGATAATAGAAATGTTAATATTTACGGGAGAGATATCACCGAGCGCAAACAGGCAGAGAAAGCTCTCAAGGCAAGTGAAGAGAGATATCGGACCATTATTGAAACCATTGAAGACGGCTATTATGAGACGGACCTGGCTGGCAACCTGACCTTTTTCAATGATGCCATGGTGCGGATACATGAATATTTAAGAGAAGAACTGTTGGGTATGAGTAATCGACAATATACCGATGCCCAGAACGCCAAAATCCTTTTTCAGGAGTTTAGCCGGGTTTATCGCACCGGAGAACCTTCCAAGGGCACCTATTATGAAATTATTACCAAGGGCGGGGGAAGGAAAAATCTGGAGGCCTCAGTATCGCTGATCAGGGACTCGAAGGGAAATATCGTCGGATTCAGGGGCATCGTCCGGGATGTAAGCGAACTTAGAAAGGCAGAGAAGGCCCTACAAACCAGCGAAGAACGCTTTCGTGTGGCCGCCGAAAGTTCCAATGATTTTATTTTTGAATGGGATCTCCAATCAGGTCGAATTGATTGGTTCGGTAAAGCCATTGAACGACTTGGTGATATGATAGGTAAAATTCCTGATACCAATGCCACCTTTGTTAAAAGTATTTATCCTGATG
>JBEKPQ010000179.1:0-5073 GCA_049520575.1 Thermodesulfobacteriota bacterium
AACCCTTTTTTGAAGTTTTCGGCCATGTCATGACCGAACATGTAGTCCTGGCCGAGAATGTAAAACTTTTTTTCTTTTTTCCTGATCTGGCCGTAAAAATAGGCGAAAGCACGGCCGACCTGAGAAGTCTGCCACCAAGTCATAAAGGCATAACGGGAAAAATTTTGGGCATCCTGGAGTTCTTCGGCTAAGGAAATAAAGTTCACAGAAATGACCTTATATTTTTCGGCCGTTTGGTTCATGACTTTCACGATGTGGCTGCCGTCGGCCCCCCAAAGGAACTTAACCCCCTCCTGCAGGACCATCTGCTCACAGATCTTCTTGGCCTGGTCGGGTCTCGACATCGTATCGGCCTTGAAGAGCTGGATCAGCTTCTTTTTGCCGTCAACCATGATGCCGCCCCTCTTGTTGTAATCGTGGGCTGCCCAGAGGGCATCGAGCCAGAAACCTTCACCCACTATCGCGGCCGGACCGGAAAAGGTACCCACTACGGCAATCTTGATGGTGTCCCCAGTCGGGTTTGGCCAGTTGCTGGGATCAAAGTCGGACATATCACCCATTTTGTTGACATCAAATTTGGCTTTCACCGCCGCCATGGCTTGGGTCGAACTCATGGCTGTTAAAAGGAAGAAAAAAGAAAAAACAGAGAAAAGTATTAAAATTCTTTTACCCTTTTTCATTTTAAATCTCCTCCTTAACCTAAGATGTTAAAAGCAAAACATCTTCTCCTGAAACAACCTCATCTATTTTTTTCTAGTAAGAACCCTCCTTTCCTTATGGCCCCTAAACTTAGGGCAAGTGAAAAAACAATAAAAAACAAAGCAACAAAAAAACCCCACCTCTCTGTTGAGAAATGGGGTTCATTATTCCATCGACACTCCCTTGGTAAAAGGTTGCCAACAAGAAAACTTGTTAAAATTACTTTAAATATTTCTATCCTTTAATAGAAAAAATGTCAATTAATTTCAATTTCCTTCAATCGCTGCCCCTGATCCATTCCATACCCCACACCAATAAAATTGAATCCATTGATACCGCCTTTTTTTTGAAGCACCTATAAGTCTTTGCCAACAGCATGTTTTTAAATTAACGATTACAGATTGAACTTAACAAGGCGTCCCCAATCGTTAAAATGAAACCAAAAGAGCGAATCTGGGCGATGTGTCAATTTGTTCCATCTTTGATCTTAAACTAAGTCCTGTCACTCTTTCTTTATTATAACATTGGTGTATGGAAATGAAATTTCAATCCCTTCTTTACTGAAACGATTCTTGGCCTGCTCATAGATGTCGTATTCCACTTGCGAAGCAGCTACGGCATCCTCACACCAGACCCGCAGGCTCAACACGATACTGGAATTGCCGAGCTTTGTGACCGGACAGTCCACTACCTCCTGGACCTTAGGGTGGCTTTTTGCCAGATCGATAAGAATTTGTCTGACCTTAATAATATCAGCATTGTGGTTAATGCCAATTGGGATAGTGGCCATGACCCGAAGATCTTTAGTAGTTAGATTGATAATGACCTGGCTAGCCATAGTGTTATTGGGTATTATAATCCGGTTGTTATTATTGGTCCTGATGATAGTGTAACCCAATGTCAGATTTTCAATCACCCCGGTCTCCAGTCCGGTAGGTGCACTCACTTGGACCCGGTCTCCAACTTTAAAGGGTCGATAAAGCAATAAGGAAATGCCAGAAATCACATTACCCAGAGTGTTCTGGGCAGCCAAGCCAATTACCACCGTTACAACTCCCACACTGGCCAGAAGGGCCGTACCCACGTGACGCAATGCAGGAATCAGATGAGTGTAAAAAATAAGAGCTAACAGGAAAATGCCTATCTGGGCGAGTTGAGTTAAAAAAGAAGCAACTGTGTGGTCTACTAGACGATGTTCATCTCGTTCCAGTAGCTTCTTCACTCCCAGGCGTAAGGCACGTGCGACCACTGTGGCAACTAACAGGAATAACAGGGCATAAAAGAGAGCTCCAAGAAATGTTTCAAGTTTAACGAATTCTGTCCACCCGAAAATCTTGTTGATAATTGTCATCGCCCTCGTCCAGAAATTTCATCTTGGAATATTATTACCCATCGAGATGAGTCTTTGGACTCCCCCATTTCTGATACTGAAAGTATTCTATTGCTGCCCAACGAGTGTTTTTTTTAGCAAGGTTAAGAGATCAAGTTTTCTTGATCTCTTCATGCGGAGCCCGAATCGTGAGCACAAGGCATGGGGCAAGCCGTACAACTTTCTCTGCTACTGAACCAAACACTAAATGCCGCCACCCTGTCTGTTCATGAGTAGCTATCACGATGAGATCCACTTTCTCCTCTTCACCGAACCGTATAATTTCATCAGCGGCTCCTCCCAGTAGAACAATTTAATGCATGTGCAGTTCTTTTGGCACCCTTTGCTTAACTATTCCTTGGAGCGAGTTCTTGGCAGATGTTTCCATCTTCTCCAAAATCGACAAATCGGATGTTCCAGAATAATCTGCCGAGGCTTCTTCCATAGGGACAAGAGATACGACATGGACGAGATACAGTTCAGTGGAAAAGTGTAAAGCTAACTCATTGGCTGCTTTCAGCGCTTCATATGACGCCTCACTGAAATCGGTTGGATAAAGGATCTTCTTAAAAGGTAACATTTACATTTCCCCTTTTTTTTTAATTTTAATTTTGACTCACTTTCGCAACTTCGCTTTCTACTTCCTTAAACTGTAATTGTACCACTGGCGCGAGTTTAGTGCCTCTTTTACAATATTCACGACGGCATCGATAGTCAAATTTTTCGTGTTTAGAACAAGGTCGAAGTTGACCGGATCCATCAGATCCGCATTGAAGTATTTCCTGACAAAAGCCATTCGGTCGGATTCCGTGAGCTGGACCCTTCCCTTGGCTTCCGCTTCAGATACCCCATAGGCCTTGGCTACGTTGTCAATTCTTGTATGTAGCGGCGCTACGACAAGGAGGCGCAGGCATACCTCCTGCGGCAGGATAAAACTTGCAAAACGACCGACGATCAAGGCATGGCCGTGCGCTCCAATGGCTCCCACGACTTTCGTTAGATGTTGCAGGTATTCATAGGACCACATTTGATTCTTGCTGAGAGCCCGTATCCAGTCGTTGAAAATTGAGCGGTCCTGCTCATCAAGCGATTCAATGATCCGTGTGCTCACTTTGGAGCTTTCCGCGATTTTTTCTACAATCTCGCGGTCGAAGAGATCGATCTTCAATTCCTCTGCAATCCGCCGGGCAATAGAATTCCCACCTGCCCCTGGCAGCCGCGACATGGTGATGACCGGGCGTATTGTTTCCTTGTATTTCTTTTTCTGATCAATCTGCCATCTTTTGATCTGTTCATCTACGATTTTGTCAAGAGAACGCTTTTCTTGTGACGTAACTTGCATGAGTTCCTCCTTTTTTTAATAAGAACCTGACGACAACGGCATCACTATACAGATGGCCACTTGCCTATGGATACTACAGAACACCCCGCTTTTTCCAAATCTTCAACTATATCCTTGTAGTTTTCTGTTTTAATCCGGATAGCAGCGAGCCTTTTCCCCTCTACGCTATAAGAGGGGGTTGTGAGGCTGTTAACATTTACCTTATATTTTTTGAACACTTCAAGTGTCTTAAGCAACTCACCGGGTTTATCTTCAAGAGTGATGGTTAGGCGGGTACCTTTCTGTTTGAAACCAAATAAATCAACAAGCAGACCCAGGGCATCCGTTTCTGTAAAAATTCCATAGAGCTTTCCTCCTTCTACCACGGGGAGACACCCGATCTTATTATCATGCATCAATTGGACTGCTTCCTCAATGAGTGTATCAGGCGTAATGGTGATTAACTTGTTTTTCGGCGTCATGAAGGCCGAAACCTTTAAATGGGCTAATAGATAATTCAATTCCCAGACACTCAGTGTCGTAGCCTCAGAAGGAGCTGCTTTCCGAATATCCCGGTCGGTAACAATTCCAAGCAGCCTGTTATTCTTATCCACCACAGGCAGATGCCTGATACCCTTATCATGGATAAGGCCTCGAACATCAGAAAAGGACGCCTCAGGACCAATGGTTACCGGATTTCTTTGTATCATCTCCCTCATAAATCCTTTGTAATTAGTTTTCATAATTTCTTCCTCCTTTCGATTTTAAGCATTTATAATAAAAACCCCACCTCTCTATTGAAAAATGGGGTCTAATCTTCTTCCATTGGAACTCCCTTGGTAAAAGGTTGCCAGCAAGAAAACAGTTCAATATTACAAAGAATTTCTATCCCTTCTCAATCATAAAGTCAATTGAAATACTTAGAAGGATATTTCACTAGAGTAGGTTATCTGAAAAAAGGATTCCTCAATCTCTCCTGCCCTATGGTAGAGACAGGACCGTGGCCAGGATAAACGCGCAAATCATCTCCGAGTGGAAATATCTTTTCCTTCACGTTCTTAATCAACCCCTGATAATCACCTCCTGGGAAGTCCGTGCGTCCGATAGAACCAGCAAAGAGAGTGTCTCCGGTAAAGACCGCGCCTGGTGCATAAAAACATACACCGCCTGGGGAATGCCCTGGCGTATGGATTACCTTTATCTCGTATGACCCGACTTCAATCTCCTGTCCATCAAAGAGGGTCCCATCAGGGGGAAAACCAAGCCCGGAGGAATCCAGCTTGTGAATCCATACAGGTGCCTTTATAATTCCTTTTAACTCTTTAGCCGCACCTGTATGATCAAAATGACCATGAGTAATAAGTATATACTTAATCTTAAGCCTGGCGCTAGACACCTCCCTGACTATTTTAAATGCATCACCTCCAGGGTCAATGACAGTTCCCTCCTTTGTTTTGTTACAACCCAATATATAGCAATTGGCCTGAATCGGTCCCACAGCCATCATCTTAAGCATTATTAATAAACTCTCCTTCGTAACGTATTTTTTTAATAAGAAGTTTCTTTTTGATGGGAAGAGTATAAGGAAAGAAAAAGGCTGGGGCAAGGAGAAAAACAGGGTGGAAGAACAAGGAGCAGGCAGCTTCAATAAAAAAGGGGCGTGAATTTCCATTCACCCCCCTTG
>JBEKPQ010000180.1:0-5058 GCA_049520575.1 Thermodesulfobacteriota bacterium
TGCCGAGATGGTGAATCGTCTTTGGGTGTTTTTGTTTGGGATCGATCCAGGCCTTGAGTACCTCAAGGATAAAGAGACAATACTTGGCCGTCATCCTCGTATCTACGACCCGGCATTCAAGATTGGCATAGCATTCATCAATGAGCGGCCCTTGGACGTACGAGGCAGCTACTGGGGTAAGACCGAATGTCTTGAATTTGTCTAGCTTTCGCCCGGAAGTATTCCCACAGCCCACCACCTTTTTCGCCAGCTCCACCGTCGGGATATTGATGACGCATTCCTTGGTCGTTTTCACGATGTCAAAGGTATAATTCCGGTTGCTGATCACGCAACCCACGATAGGCGGCTCGAAATCGATCATCATGTGCCACGACATGGTCATGACATTCATCCGTCCTTTACGGGCAGTGGAAACCAGCACGACCGGCCCTGGCTCGAGCAGTTGATAGACCTTTGACAAAGGTAAGTTTTTCTTAGCCATCCTGCATTCCCATTATTGCGTTTTTATATGCTTGTCTACGTTTCTCATATAGAACGATCAAGTTCAGCCGCGCGGGCGATACCCTGGGTTGGTTGAAACTTATGGTTAGGCGACTTTATGCGAATCTAACCAAGCGTAGAGCATTTGCATTCGATGGTTAAAGACTTCTCCTCCGACTGCAATCACAACTTCGTCATGATCTTGGGAAATCTTCCTCAGAAATTCTGGAAACCGTTCCTCTTTTGGGCGACCATCGGCCTCGTAAAAGGAATCTTCTGCTAACGCATAGATTGCAAACTTTAAACCGATTGACCGGAGCATCTCCTCAGGGTCAGCAGAACCTGGCTCTTCAATACTCGCACCATAAGCTTTAAGACGTTGGTCAAGTATTTCGAGTGCGTCATCCCGCGTCCCTGCATTTTTGCTTTCCAGGAATTTGCCATACCAACTCAGTAAAAGACTGAACAGCTTCTCAAATACAAAAATCCCCTTATCGCGCCAACCAGGAGACCGAGTGAATTTCAGCGAGAAATAGACAGCAAAAAAATCCAATAATACCATTTCATCCTCAGCCCTCACGAGGTCCAGTCCCGATACTTTTGACAGCCTGGACAGCCACTCTCTGTTGAAGTCTTTCTGCATCAGCGCGAAGAGAGTTTCGGCAGCCTCGTCAACCGTGAGAGATTTCTTAAACAACGGGAACATTTTGATTTTCTCCTTTGGGGGGAAGTAATTTTCAAACGAACGGCTGCATATGCCTAATGCAAATGAGTCGCGCCGCCGGACTGGCAAGGATTCTCGTTTTCACCCACGTTTTCCATAGCGTCCACGGACTCCAGCATCGGCTCGATTTATTTGTTGGGCAATGGCTTAGGTTCTTCATGAACCACTCCCTGGACTGTCTCCATCGCCTCTCACCAACGAACTACAGACTTACGGCCCTCATCGTTCTTCAAATTAGCCCGAGAACGGAATCTCGGATTTCACGACTTCAATGGACGTCCTAACCATCCCCTCAATCCTTTGGCAGTTGAAGTTCTGGATTCGCGAAGGTCCAACGATTATGCGTTTGATGGGTAAAGACATATAGCCGAAAACTTCGATGTATCGAGCTTCGCCGCTGCCTTTCTGTCTGTACCGAATTTCTTTTAGTGGTTTGGGGTCGTTGGGGTTGTAAGAGTAGGAATCTTTTGTCGTCGTTGGCACAACGATACGAATCTCGTTTTCTTCATGAAATCCATTGTGTTTGACTCTAATCGAACCTAAGAGGAAGTGATCATGCATCGCCTCGAAGTAGGACTCCAATTTATTCGTGTCGCTCCGCCCTTTTTCAGGGAATACTTCTTCGAGTATTTTAGGGAAGTATTCAAAGACGTTCTCAAACCTCTGTTTTATTATCACATCGTTACTATAATTATCGTAAATCACCTCAGTCAGAGTCACTATGTTATTAAGCTGAAACCTATTGTACTCACGGACAAGCATTTCCTCGACGCTCGACGTGTCGAGCACAATGGCCACACCCCCGCCCGCGCCATACCCGCGCCATTGACTGAGTAATCCGTTCCTTGCCTCATCAGGCTGTGTATGACCGCAGAAAGAACAGATGAATGTTTCCTTGTACATTTCTTTGCCGAAAGTGTGACGGTGAACGGTGTCCAGAAGATCTTCCGCCTCTTTGTCGACCGCTACGTCAGTCCCGCCATAGCTGAAACCAGTGGCGGACTCGGAGTTACGCTGTATTTGTTTGTCGAAGATGTCCCGAATTATCGGGCGTATGAATTGCCGCACTTTGAGCCGGAACCGCGTAAACTCGGTTACGTCATTCAAGTCTTGGTAATGTGTCGACCAGAATTGCCGTGTTTTGTAAATATTTTCGAAAACGGATACGGTCGTATAGTGGAAGAGTTCGGGAAACTCCTCGGATACAGATTTCTCATCACTGGCCATATTGCGCTCCGTGGGTTCTATAAGTCCTTGATTCTTTCATGCCCAACAATGTAATTAAGTAGTTTTCCCGGAACCTGTAAAAAGTTGGTTCAATAAATATTGGTAAATTGCTGCAGCTTGTCTTAATTCCTAACTGCGTAATATTACAAATCGGACAAATACACCTTTTCCGATTAACATCCTTCGCTCAATAATCCGGGAGGGCGAATAAGGCACTCAGTTCTATTGCAGTTTGGTAAAAAACCGTTCCCAACGCGGTTGATAATGGTGGTCAAGGTCAAGCGAGATGACCACTGCAGTAGCCCGGCCCAGGATTTGTTTTCGTTCAACAAACCCGAAATAACGGGAATCCGCACTATTATCTCTGTTGTCGCCCATCATTAAATAATGCCCTTCAGGAACGGTCACGATTGAAAATGAACGGATCGAGGGCTGATCGGGTATGGTCATCATCGTGTGCTTGTGTCCGGCCAAATACTCAGTATAGAGCTCATGGCCGAAATTTTCGGAAGATTGGGCTGATCCCAAAAGACCTTCACCAAGAAATTTGTACTTCAGTGGTTCATCGTTTATGAAAAGTCGATTGTTCCACATGGCTATGCGGTCTCCGGGAATTCCGACAACGCGTTTTACCAGGCGCTTGCCGTCGGCCGGCGAATTAAAGACCACGATGTCTCCTCGTTTGGGATTATCCCAACCGGCGATATGCAGGGTAGTGTAAGGTAATTTCAAATCGTAAGCCAGTTTATTGGTGAAGACCCGATCCCCTTCGACAATGGTCGGCTTCATCGACCCGGTGGGAACTACATACCAGTCAGCGATCGCTGATTTGAACGATGTTGCAATCAGCAGGGCGATGAGCAGACTGCCAATCCATCCTCGTATGCCTATTAACAGATATTCTTTAAAGTGTTTTTTCATTATTCTCTCCTAATCATCAGGAATCTTCAGTTTGCTTTATGCTAAGTCTTTTGATAAAGTTGATTATTAAAAAAGCGCCTCACTTTATAATTAATTATAATCCATAAAAGACCAAATTACAACTAGTTCAAAAGATTAGAACGAGGGAAGAAAGGTTTTTATTTAACCAATTTTCAGAAAAGGGAACATTCCCATGACCGACCCACCCAAGCTCTATCTGATCGACGGCAGTTCATATATTTACCGGGCCTTTTTTGCCATAGGCCATCTTACCAATGCCCAGGGGATGCCCACCCAGGCCGTCTTCGGCTTTGTTCAGATGATTCGAAAGATCATCGAACAGGAAAGGCCCGATTACCTGGCCATGGTCTTCGATGCCAAAGGGCCGACCTTTAGGCACGAAATGTATGATGAATACAAGGCCCATAGGCCGTCTATGCCTGATGATCTTATCGTCCAGATCCCTTACATCAAAGAAATCAGCCGCTGTTACGGCCTGCCGATATTGGAAAAGCAGGGCGTGGAAGCCGATGATATCATCGCCACCCTGGCCAAAGAGGCTGAGGCTAAAGGGTTTGAGGTGGTCATGGTCTCCGGAGACAAGGATTTGATGCAGATGATCTCTCCCCATATCCGGATGTGGGATACCTTAAAAGACCAGATCTTTGATTTGCAGACGGTCCAGGAACGATTCGGAACCACTCCATCTCGATTGGTGGATATCATGGGCCTGGCCGGAGACAGCAGTGACAACGTCCCCGGCGTACCGGGTGTCGGGGAAAAAACCGCTGTTAAGCTGATTCAGACCCATGGATCATTGGAGAATATTTTGGATGAGAATACCCCCATCTCCCCGCCTAAATTAAAAGAGAAACTCATTCAGTATAAGGAACAAGCCCTACTTTCCCGCACCCTGGTTACCCTGGACAGCAAGGTTCCTCTTGAACTATCGGCAACAGATCTCAAAATGCGATCCAAGGACGCATCGCGTCTGAAAGAACTTTTTCAGGAACTGGGATTTAAAAAATTTATTGAGGAACTGGGAGGAGGGGAGACGGCGGAAAAACCTGCTCCGATGGATTACCGAGGTATCACCGATTGGAATGAGCTGGTTTCTTTTGTCGAAAAAATTAAAAAAGCCGGGCGGGTTTCTTTGGATCTGGAGACCACCTCCGAAGACCCCATGCGGGCTGAAATCGTCGGGATTTCCTTGGCCTATGAAGAGGGCCGGGCGGTTTATATTCCGGTTGGCCATAGTTATTTAGGCGTCCCGGCTCAGCTTCCCTTATCCGAGGTGTTGCAATTAATGAAAGGGATTCTGGAAGACCCGAACATAGAAAAGATCGGGCAGAATATCAAATATGAATGGATCATCCTGAAACGCTACGGCCTGGCCTATGAAGGGAAGTCTTTTGATACCATGATTGCTTCTTATCTGTTGAACCCTTCCCGTAGGACCCATAATCTGAATCAAATCGCCCAGGATTATGTGAACCGACGTTTGATCACTTATAAAGAAGTGGTCGGAACAGGGTCCAAGGCCAAAAACTTTAGTGAGGTTCCGATAGATCAGGCCATCACCTATAGCGCCGAAGATGCCGAGGTCACCTTGGCTTGTGCAAACAAACTCAGCCCCTTGCTGAAAACAGAAGGTTTGGATGAACTCTTCAACAAGATGGAGATGCCTTTGATGCCCGTCCTGGCGG
>JBEKPQ010000181.1:0-5046 GCA_049520575.1 Thermodesulfobacteriota bacterium
AAAAAATCTATCAGGTCCAGTTCCAGAATGACTTGGTTAAGGCTTCTCGGTAACATTAATTATGAGTCAACGTTCCCTATCCTACTATCCTCTTGGTAACATTTAATTATGATTCAATTGGGTTCTGGCTTTCATTATTTGTCCTGATCAGTATTGGGGTTGACGGCCAGTGTCCAATATGTGGGATAAAGAGTACACCTACAACTATTTTAAAGCGATTTTTCCGAAAATTAACGATTACCGATTGAAATGTGTATAAAAATGCCAAAACCTTAATCAAGACATGGCAATGAAAAATAAATTTAAAAGTCTTCAAAGGTTTGGATGGCGATGCTGGCCTGGGAACGTTTTTTCTTCTGTTGGTACAATGTTGGGATTTCAGCCGGTTCCCTAAGGATACATAATTATGCAGAAGGATGGCCTTTGAAAGAGAAACTCCCTCTTAGCCTTCATCCTTTTATTGTTATTGGGTTTTTTCTAAGTTCGTCGGCGTATTAACAATAATGAAATAAATAAATAATGCGCTTGGCCAAAGGTGTAAAAAAAGTCGACCAAGAGTGGTTCTCAATTGAAAAGTGAGTTCAAAAGTAGTGCAAAGGAATACCATAAAATAACCGGCAGATACCAGGCCTAATAATATAAGAGGTGCACGGATAATCCCCCAGTTTTTTCGGATGGAGAAACCGAGCAGGCAAGCATATAAACCCAATAATGGAATAAGGCTTAATTTAGGGAAAAGTCCAAAATTAATAAAATTTATTCCAAAGGCCTTTAAGATCTGAAAATATCTGGATAAATCCATTACCTTAGGTAATAGGCCTTGTGTATCCTGGCTGAAAAGATAATTGAGAGGGGCCAATTGTGTTTTTAAAATCAGTATAATGAGAAGCACTGGTGATAGCCCTATTATAAAAAACAACATGGTCATACTATAAGCCTTCAAAGTTTGTCCAGGAACAGCCAATCTAGCCAGCGGGATAGACAGTGTAAACAACAGACCTTCATTTTTAGTCCAACCCGAGAAACCTGCCATTAATCCTGCCAGAAATAATAAGCCGTACCCAGGGTTCGATGTTTGATCATGAAGATAAAAAAGAATGATAACTGAAAAATAAAAAAATCCTAAAGGGACATCCGCATATTGGGAAACTCCATGAAAGATGAGAAAGGGGGTGCCCATCAATATCATCCCGGCCAAATAACCCTGGGTCTTAGTGCGGAATGTGGATTGGGCAGAAACCATTAACCCAACTGTTGAAAAGGTAAAGAGTAGAGCTATCAAACCAGGAACTAACTGTGTTTCTTGCTTTATATAATACCAGGAGCGAGCGACAGTTAAGGGAACCAACAATGGATAATCTGAGACAACTATGAGGGGTGAAAAAGCGTCTTTCCAATATTCGAAGCCTCTAAAAAGGAAACGGGCTCGAGTGTTCCAAATAGCCCAAGCATCCCAGAAGCCATGGGGACTGATTAAGAACAGCAAGATAAAGGTTAACAGGGCATAACCCAACAGAACGTAAAAACATAATTTAATCAACCAATGGACTTTAACTGATGATGAGGAACCTAATAAAGGTGTGGTTGGTTGAGGATAAATTCTTCTTTGGATAGCATACAAGGAGATGGTACCCAAGCAAATGATCAAATCGGCTACAACAAAACCTCTATTAAACGTGCCGAATAACAAAAGCCAGAGGAAGGAGAGACAAGAGGAAAAACCCAGACCCAGCCCCACCGAAAGAGAAATCTTAAGCAGGAAAGGGATCTTAATTTCCGTATAACGAACTAAGAGAAGATTGACAAGGGACAGACCTGTGGATATAGGAATGAGAAAGGAAAATAATAATAAAAATATCATGGCGTCTCTATAGAAAGCAGGGCAACACCGTTGTTTAAATTTTTGATTATTTTAAAGGGCTTACCATAGAGGAGGTTTGGCATGGCCGAGGCCCTTGAAAAATTGGCCACGATAAGACGAGGGCCAAAATTATTAGTGAGAATTACGGGGGATAGAACATATTGAGCCATATAAAAGAATTCTCCGTTGGTATCGGAAACATAACCAACAATTCCATGAGAGGGTAGCAGTTTTTTGAGTTCACTAAATCGTTTTTCATATACGATTACCCCATCCTTTTCGATTCGAGGAAAAACAAAATGAAAGGTATGTTCAATTAGGATACGTTGGGAATAAAAAATAAACAGGATCAAAATAACCAAGGCCATTTTTTCCCGGGAAGATTTATTAAAGTGATTTATTATTCGCTTGGAATTAAAATTCATTTGGGAACCCCATACAAGTTGTTATTTTTTGATTCCGTCCTTTTAAGGCAACAAAACAATACTGGATTATTCTGAGCGGCCATCGTTAAACATCTTGCCATCATTTAATAGATTGGATTTTTTAATACGCATAGATGATAACCCAGAATGGAAGATTTCCTGCAAATAGGGCAGGAAGAATTAGTTTCAATATAGAAACATAACAATAACATGAATTTTAGTATTATAAATAAGCTAGTCAAGATAAATTTTAATATTTCTTGAGGGCTTATTGGTGTTAAAGGGCGGGAAAGGTCGTTAGAATGCGCTTTGATAAGATTTTGCTTTTCAATGGGAAGAGTATAAGCCAAAAAAAAGACAGCATCAAGAAGGAAAATAGGGAAGAAGGAAGATATGGGAAAACTATTTCCAAACGTACCTTTTGAAATAAAGCTCCCATCCTTCAATTTTTCTCCTTGACCTCATTTTTTTCTTATTTTACAGGCTTTTCATCCAAAAAGAAATTCATATCTAAATATAGGAAGGTATGGATTTGAAGCCTGCCGGAAAGGATTGTTTATCGAGGGCGGTACTGACAAATCCGGATCGTCACTCATCCGGGAAGAACCCGATAGGTAGGGAGGTTTACATGACGACTAACGCTAATTGCCCGTTACTGACGCTTACCTTGTTACTTTCACTCTTATGTTTTCATGAATATCCCGCCTTTGCCGCAACTGCAGCCCAGAGTGGTTATCCTGCATATTCCTTTCAGTCTCATCAGGGGAGATACTTTCGGTGGGCAACGCCAGCAGGTTGGCGTTTCAGTGAATCAATCTCCGGTGTGACCCTGACCTCACCGGATGGCAGATACAGTGCATCATTGGCAACACTGCTACGCTCACGGGGCAGTAGGACGCCGCAGACTTTTCTTTCTTGGATCTTCAGCCATGTCCCGAGTTATAGGAACGTCAGGGTTCTCTCGGTAAAGAACCTGCCGAGCCAGTGTATGTCCTACCAGGTATGGCAATTCATAGAAGCAATAGTCTCCTACACGGACAACAGATTACCGGTTACCGGCATATACAAAGTCGGAGTGGCCAACTATTATGGAATGAACGACGCCATGATCGTAGGCTATCGGGCGGCAAATGCCGACTTTCAGCGAGCGCAGTTTTTTATGCCTCAAATAGCCAAAAGTATCGTCCTGACCAATGCGACGGAGGCGAGTGGAAACAACACGCTTATACGGCCTAAAAACAACCCCCTGGACAACTCAGCGACGATACAGTCCTGGCAAAACAAGCAGAAATCGCACGATAATGCCATGCGTAAAGATGCGAATGCGCGTCGCGGAACGGTCGATCTCTACGATTCCTCCACGGGCGAAACACTTAATACCTGGACTCAGAACCGTAATTACTACTGGCGGAAGCCTGGTTCCAATCAGGTTGTAGGGACTGACACGTATAATTCGCCTGGGCTTGGTTATGTGCCGCTCACACAGCGTTAAACCGAAAATAAATCAAGGTCGACATATTTAATCCATTAAATTCTTAAAAGTTGTAACTAGCTCTATCATGAAGCTAGCTCATTTCTTTTTATCCACCCTTCAGTAGACCTGATCCATTCCATACCCCTGCCAATAGGATTGAATCCAATGATAATGCCTTTTTTTGAAGACTTCGCAAGTCTTTGTTGGACGGCTATTTTAAAAGAGAAGATTATGGGTAGAAAGAGAGCATAAAAAAGTACACCATTTTTACTTTAACTTAAACCCCTTCTCCCTGAAAAGCCTCAAACAGGCATCCACGACCTCGGGGTCATAGAGGGTATCCCTGTTTTTGGCAATCTCATCCAGTGCCGCATCCATTCCCAGGCCCGGACGATAAGGCCTCAATACGATAGGCTTCTTCTTCATGGATGGTCAGCATAATCACTTTTGCCTTCGGTACCATGGATAAAATTTGTTTGACCGTGCCGATACCATTCATTCTCGGCAGACTGATGTCCATAAGAATCAAATCAGGTGTAATGGTCCGGCAAATTTCTATGGCTGTCTAACCACTTGCCGCTGACCTCTTTCAAGGCGGGGTGGCACATATACAAACCGAACTCTCCTTGTTTTAATTATCTTTGGTGTCTATCACCAGGACCGCCGTGTCCAGCGGGACCAGGATGTCCAGCGAGATGTCCAACGGGACCAGGATGTCCCCATCCATGGTCATCTCTCCAATGACCGCCTCTCCAATGTCGATCTAAGTCACCGTGATTAATGGGATGATAATTCCAAGGTTGTCCGTTCCACATGTGGTTTCTATAGTTATCTCTCCAGTCATAAGGTATCCCTCTATACCAGGTTGGATAACCCTGGGAATAAACCCATCCACGGTCATAGTATCTTGAACGATACCAACGATTATCCCAATGTCTCCACCACCAACCTTGTCGGAAGAAGATTTCTTCTTCCACATCGGGGACTGCATATACATCAGTTTCAGGCAATACAACCACATTAGGTGGCGCAACAAATGGAATTGGCGGAGGTAAAGGGACGTTTATTTGAACCCTAACCTGTGCCATTGATATAACAGTGAACGCAGTTATCACCGCCAAAAGAATTGCACCAAATAATAATTTTTTCATTTTTTTATCCTCCTTTTGAGGTAAGATGGCTTTCGTGGACACCAAAGTTAAGTTAAAATACAAAAAGACGGAGGTGCCAAAATGGAAAGGATTCCCAGAGCGATCTACACGAAGGAGCTTCGAGAAGAAGCAGTG
>JBEKPQ010000182.1:0-5018 GCA_049520575.1 Thermodesulfobacteriota bacterium
ACGTGGAAGTGTTTTATAATCGTCAGAGGAGCCATTCAGCCCTAGGGTACAGAAGCCCGGAGCAGTATGAAAAGCTCCTTAATGAAACTTAACCATGTGTCCACTTTGAGGGGGAAGGTCAGTTTGAAATTTTGTCTTTTTTCAAAAATGGAAATTTGAAGAGTACAAGGAAGAAACTCACTATTAAACTTGACAATGTCTATATAGTCAAATCCTGACTTTCACGGGTTAAACACCTCAAATGCTTTCCTAGGGCAATTTATTTTTTTACCAGCGTCCCAAATCCATGAGTCGATCTGAAGTTCAAGGGCTTTCGGTTTAGGAAGGGGTCTCAAAATATCCTTAAAAAGGCACACGAATGCCGGCGTTTATGATATGGCCCGTAAAGTCGGAACGAAATTCTCCCTCATACCGGAGGTAGAAAGAGGTCTTGCCCCATCCTTGGGCAGTAATTCCCAGTCTTGATAAAAAGCTTCCGGTAGTGTTACTATATCCGTTCACCGAAAAGCTTCCCGGCTAACCGTCCCAGGATGCCTTTAATTCCCTATTATCCAAAGGGGCTTGAACCCCCAACCCAGCCATAAATCAGGGGTAATTTTTATACGGCTTTGGTAGGCAAAGGTCCGGGCTAAACGAAGTCCCAATTCCGCACGCCAAGTCCAGGTGTTATATTTATCAACCTTTAAGTTTAGACTAGCAGCCACCCTTCCAGATAGGGCATCCTGGCCCACGTATATCAGGTCCATCAGGGCCATGGGTTGGAGATCCCAGTGGCCGATTTGATGGTTCAAGCCGCCGTTAACATGGATCGCGCCATTATATCCGTTCGGATAGGCGGTGGCCTGCCGATCGGCACCCGGGAAACTGATCTGCCGGGTAACATCGGCCTTCCGTATCCCTCCGGTTAAAGCCCCGTCTATAAAAAAGGAATTTGACAAAAAACTTCCATAGAGCCCTAAATTGATTTGAGTGACATTACCATCACCCAGATTGTCGTTCCAAGAAAAGCTGGTCCGGGAAAGGTTGATGCCGGTTCCCAGTAAAAGGTTATATTTTGTTAAAAACTAAAAACTTAACAGCATCTCTATTCCATATTCTATTATCAGTAGCGAGTCGTTGCCACCGATGAACGTGTCAGCGGATGCGGCGGCCATCTCGTCCATCCTGTCCGATGGCAATTGGTACAGTATTATTCTCGCCAACTCTGGTCAACATCCTTCAGGAAATCCTTTGTCACGGCAGCAAATATTTCCGGTCGTTCGAGTTGGTGCAGATGTGAAGCCTGTGGAATAACGGCCATGCGGGCATTGGGAAAGCGTTGTTGAAAATCCTTCACTGTTTTGACACCCGCTTCATCACGATCACCGCAGGTCAGCAAAATGGGGTGGGCTATTTCCAGAAGCCGTGGCGTCAGATCGTAATCTTTCAGTTTCCCGGTTATGGTGAATTCGCTTGCACCCCACATTGTATTGTAACCATCCGCATTCAGTCTGGAAAATACCTTCTGTAGAGAGGTGGGCCATGGAGACAAAAGGCAGACATGCTTCTCATAGTAGGCCATCATCGCTGCTTGGTAGGTGTCACCAAAGTCGCCGGTTGCTTCACCAGTTTCAATGGCAACCCGGATTTCCGGCAGCATCAGGGCGATATTCCGTCGTTGGTCAGCGTCCCAGGCCGGGGATGAAAGGTAGGGAGCGCATAACTGGATTCCTTTGACTCCGCTCGGCTGGTTGTCCAGCATATAGGCGCAGGCCAGTGCACAACCCATGAAAATCCCATCAGGTACACTTCGTCAAGTTTTAAACCTGCCCGCACCCAGGCAAGTTCAACCACATAGTTTTCCACCGAATAAAAATCCTTGTTAACGGCCCGGTCACTATTACCGCAACCCAACTGATCATAAAAATATACCGGACGGTCTTCCCAAAATGGCCCCAGCCCATCGCGCATGCTCATAAAACCTGGGCCGCCATGTAAGACGAGAATGGGTGTCTTTGGTTGACTCTCACCGTACACAGAGTACCAGATTTTACCGTTTGCGGTTTCAAGAGTCCCTTCAGGCATGCAAAAACCCTCCTTTGTAGTTGAGTCGATTATGCCGGTTCCTCCAAATATCAGGTTGAAGTCCAGTATATTCGTAGAGGTTGACTATTCTCGAAGGAGAGATGGGGTCCTTTGATTTTTAGAAGGCCGGAGAACCTTAGGAATTTTTAACTAAGATCAACCTACCTCCTTGAATTTAGGATCCCTTTTTTCCATGTTGGCCATGACAGCTTCCACCTGGTTCGGTTGGCCGATAATAGAATGTTGAAGTTCGGCTTCGAGTTTTAATCCTTCGGCAACACTGACCAGCCTGGAGGCGTTTAAAAGCTTCTTCCCGGCCCTGATGGCATCGGGGGACTTGGAAGCGATTTCACGGGCCAATTTCATGGCCTCCTCATGCGGATTTTCACTGACCCGGGTAACCAGACCGATTTCGAGGGCCTCCTTGGCAGAAACAATGCGGCCGGTATAAGTCAGTTCTTTAACCACGTCTAATCTGACCAGGTGGCGCAAGAGCTGCGTTCCGCTCATATCCGGAACCAGGCCCCATTTAATCTCCATGATCGACAGCCGGACATCCGGGGCGACGATGCGAATATCGGCACCCAGGGCCACCTGGAGTCCTCCGCCAAAGGCCACCCCATGCACGGCGGCAATGACCGGGACCGGCAGCATATGCCAGACAAAGGCGACTTGCTGGGCGAAATTGGCCGGGTTATCTTTTTCCAATTCAAATATTTGGCGACTCAAACCCTCCCGGTTGGAATCGGTCATGGCTTGAAAACTCATAAAATCCAGGCCGGCGCTAAAGGCCTTCCCATTACCCGACAACACGACCGCTCGGAGGGTTTTGTTGGCGGCCAGTTCCTTCCCCGTTGCGGTTAACCCTTCGAACATGGCCGGGTCTAACGCATTCATTTTATCCGCACGATTCATTCGAACATCGGCCACACCGTTCTCAATCGTATAAACTACACGTTCAGACATATCAAATTCTCCTTTCGTTTAGCTTCTTGAAGAAAGCCTCGGTTTCTTTCAGGCTGGGCTGGTGTCCAAAGGCCTTTTTTGAGGACAATCTTGACCCTGTTTTTAGGATGCGATTTGAGCCCCATTTATTCGTGCCCACTATAGTCTGCCTTGGGCCTTTCTGGCTTCGAGGTAGATCGGATCATCGATTTCCATAACCCGCAGGATGTGTTTGAAGCCTACCTCCTTAATGGTTTTCAGGATCGGCCGGCCCTTATTCATGGTTTTGGCAAAGGTCATGACTTCATTCATCAAATCATCGAGGTGGCAGGCCTTGAAGACAGCCTTTTGAGCTTCCAATTCCACGGCCGTATAACGTTTTCCGGTCAGCTGGGCCTCCAAGGACAGATGGCCGGGAAAGGCTTTCTTGATGAGGGCATCCATACCCGGCATAAAAGGGATCTGGATGTCCACCTCCGGGAAGCAGAAATAACCACGATCGGTCCGCATGAATCGGAAGTCGAAGGCGCAAGCCATGATTGCCCCGCCGGCAAAGGCATGGCCGTTGATGGCGGCGATGGTGATCAAAGGATAAGTTAAAATGCGCCGCAGGAGTTGCATAAGACGCATGGAAAAATGGATGCCCTTTTCCGGGTTTTCAGCCACGGTGGACATCAGCCAGTCCAGGTCAATGCCGTTGGACCATATTTTTGTGTCCGCACTTTTAACCACCAGCACGGTGGCTGCAGGTTGGTTTTCGATTTCATCCAAAATTGTTAAAAAGGCATCCAGGGAGGGAAGGGTAAAACGGTTTTCCCCGTTGTTCATGGTCAATACGGCCACGTGCTCTTCCAGTTTATACTCGTACAAATCCATGGTTTTTTATTTCCTTTCTTATTGATCTTTTTGACGATGATCAGGTAAGAGCTTTGAAAAATATCCCCTTTTGCCCAATCTCTGTGTCAGACTCAAAATTTAATCCTCGAAATACTAAATGTATTCCTGTGGTTAAATTTTTCGTCTTCCTTGACCTTGAACAAAATTGAACCTTTTTCAAAGCTCTCCGGGTCTTAGCCAGGCCCGTTAAGAAAATCATCTTGATTTAATTTTTTTTGAAATGGACAGACAAATAGTAGACAGGTCGTCCATCCCTGTCAAGTCTTTTGCACAACAATGTTTGACAGTGTTATCAGTCAGATCAGATGATTTTGAAAGATGCCTGCCATTGATTTTTTTATATTGCTTGACATCCATCTCCTTTCAGATATAATACCTTCATTATCACTTGGAAGTTCTTGTCAAAAGCTCCTGAAGCCGAATTCATAAGGTCCTTGGGGCACAATACCCAAGTTCTATCGGACTTTATTATAGCCTGAACGGCGGCTTCACCGGCAATCCCTCCGTATTCATCCTAAACGTCCTCCAAAAAAATTATCGTCAATCAGCCGGATCAATCCATCGGGTTTATTGTTGCCTTTTGGCCAAGCCTACCCATTGGAAAAGGAGACTTATGTCATTTTCATCTTTTGCACTTCACCCCCAATTATTAAAAGCCTTGCAGGAAAAAGGATTCGACCGGCCCACGCCGATTCAGCAACAGGCCATCCCTTTTCTTCTTCAGGGCCGGGATGTCATGGCTTCGGCTGTCACGGGAAGCGGCAAGACCGCTGCCTTCCTTCTTCCCATTCTTCAACAACTGCTCGGACAGCCCCGGGGAAAAACCAGGGTCCTCGTTCTAGTTCCCACGCGGGAATTGGCCGCCCAGATTACCGAGCATTTTCATGACCTGGCCCTGCATACGCCTTTGAAGGCCGTTGCCGTTTATGGAGGAGTCTCTCCTGTTCCCCAGGAGCAGGCCTTCCGAAAAGGCGTGGATTTCATCATCGCCACGCCCGGCCGGCTTCTGGACCACATGCGCAATAAATACGCCCGGCTAGAAGGTCTCACGCACCTCATTCTTGACGAAGCCGACCGCATGCTCGATATGGGATTTCTTCCCGATATCCGCC
>JBEKPQ010000183.1:0-4683 GCA_049520575.1 Thermodesulfobacteriota bacterium
CGTTGCTGGAGAACCTTCCAGAAATTCGGCTCGGCCTCCAGGGAAGGTGCCGGCAAAGAGATTATTTGGGGAGAAGCCGCTTCGGCGGTCTTTCCTGCGGTTCCGGCGAAAGAGGATGGCCGGGCATATTTCGTCTCCTGCTGGAATCTCTGGCCGATTTCCTGCCCCGTAAAATCCATTTTCACCTCCATTGACGGGATGCCTAAAAAGTTTATCTCTCGCTTGGAAAGCTGTCAACTTAATCCAGCGATTCTTCCCCCTTGATCGCGGGCCAGACGCCCACCTCCCTCCATCGGCCCACGTTTCGGATAAGTCAAGAAGGGGGCCGGGTTCCCAGGATCAAATTCCCGAAACGAGTTAGAATTGCCCGACGCTTCGAGGAAACGATTTTATGCCAAAATGCTAGGCACGTTCTGCACGAACCTCCCCTCCTTCCTAGGGGATCGTTATCGCCTTAGACAAGTAGAAGTTTCCTTTTTACCGGTTTGAAGCCAGGGTTCATCACCCTGGATTTTCGGTTTTTTGGAAAGAGCTAGGGACAAGCCCAGATTGGAAATGCATTAAGTCTGCGACCTGGAATCTCCTTGACAATTCTCCCCATTCTGTTATTATCCCATCGGTAATCGTACCCGCTCTAATAACCATTAACCCGGAGGGTGGCGTATGACCGGGACAAAATGAAACCCCATTTCTTGCGGCAAAGAGAAACGGGGTTTTCTCAATTATAGGGTTTTAAGAAACAAAGACAGTCCCATTTAGGATGCAAATTTCCAAGAATCGCCATGAAAAAGAAAAAGGACAAGCTTGACGACCTAAGGAAGTCGAGGGGGCGTTGCTTATCTATTCCTCCGGTTTTAGTGCTTGACAACTTTATCCAATTTGATAGAATCCTTTCAAAATTCCTGCTTCTCTAAGACCTTTCGGTATGCCAAGAAAAGCTCTCATGGATATTACTTATTTTCGCCAGAGGAAGTTTGGCCCAGAGATTCTAATTGAAAATGTCGTGGCCAAAAAAATTCCGGACCTTTTCCCTAATGGGAATCGCCCTGTCTGGATGGCTGGGTCAATACCTATTGGGGCTGGTATGCCTGATCTTCTCATAGCATCTTGCGAACCGCAAGTGTTTGCGCTGGCACATGTAGAAATTCCGTTCGAGCAAGTCCTTGCGTATCTTCGTGTCGTAGGCCGTGCCCGCCTCGAAACCATCACTGAGCGTATCGGACGGCCTCGGGGAATGGTTCTCCGCTGTTTAAATGGTCTAATCGAAGTCAACGCTGTCTCAAAGGGTTCCGACATTTTTTCATTGGCACCAGATTGGCGCAATATCCTCCCGGAGGTAATCGCGATAGAAGTCAAAGTAAGGAATTGGCAGAGAGCTGTTGCACAGGCCAGCAGAAATTGCATATTCACTCACAGATCATTTGTTGCGTTCCCCAGTCGTTTAGCCCAGCGCGTACAATTTGAACCAGTTTTCAGACAATTTGGCGTTGGCTTACTATCTGTGAGCGATGATAATGAAGTAGTTGTTCTAAGGCGATGTCGCCGGTCTGAGCCACGAGTTTGGAATTATTATTACAGACTCGCTTTTCTTATCGCCAACCACTTCGGGAGGGGGGACAATGCCGTTTGTCGTTACGCTCGAAAAGGCCAAAGAAGATTATCCTGAATATACCTTCATCAGGGCACTAACTCCCAGTGAGCAAAAAGCCGCCTTCCATGTCAAAGACAAGCAAGGTAAAGATCTATGCTTAAAAATAATTGCGCCAAATTATAGTATTGATCGGTTGAATCGAGAAATACGGGCACTCCAATCCCTTACTCATCCCAACATTGTTAAGCTTAAGGAGTACACCTTTTCATCAAAGGAAGGCCAATCACGGCATTATATCGTTGAAGAGTTCGTGGAAGGCACAGATCTTTCAGATTTGCTCCCGGTTGGGCACCAATGGCCGACGGCGGAGGCTTCTGTTTTTTTCGCCGCAATTTGCGCCGGTCTACATGCATTAAAGGGTATAAATCTTGTGCATCGAGATCTGAAACCAAGCAATATTCGAGTACGAGCCGACCGCTCGCCTGTCATTATTGATTTTGGTTTGGCCCGCCACCTTGACCTTCCAGACCTCACGAGGACGGCTGAGGGAGCTGCGATTGGGACTCCCCTCTATTTTTCACCCGAACAATTTAGAGGAACCAAACATGATATTGACCATCGAACTGATTTGTTTGCCCTTGGAATACTGGTTTATCAAGCATTAGTTGGCCGTCATCCGTTTTGGGAAGCTGGAATGACGTTTCAGCAACTTGATGATGCTATCAGCACCTCAGAGAAATTCCTAATGGTAACAGAGTTCAAACGATTACCGAGACAATGGCAACTTATAGTTGGGCGACTTCTTGCAAAAGAGCGAGCCAACCGTCCGCAAGATGCGGCTCAGGTAGCTTCTATTTTTCGGAAGATTGGGGGTACCTAATGCGTCGAGGAGCATGGCATCAATTCGGTGACAAAAGCCAACGGTTTGTGATTGAACAACTCGAGCAAGGAGCAGGCGTTGGAGTTATTCTAAGCCCGCGTGATCTTTCTTGGAATAATGCGATTGAATATGCTAACAAATATCACGAGCTTGGCGCACATGTCCTGATAGATTTACAGTTTAGCGTGCCGGGTTTTTCAAACTCTAAATTGGAGACGTATCCGATAAGCCAATATCGCACAACTATCTCACGATTACGCCAAATTACGGACCCCGATTTGCGGGGGTTTGCATCCGAACTTCATAGAACCATAAACGAGTTGTCAGCAGATGGGATCGTTTCCCCAGCCGTTATATATGAGGCGGGTCGACCTGACATTAATGAATTGAATGCACGCCTTTTCTCAGTCGCTAAACGAGTAGGGAACGATCTGGGAAAACCAACTTATGCAACGGTCATACTCGGTTCCTCGGCAACTTCATCTTATCAGGTTATGAATGAAATTCTTTCACAAGCGACCTGTCTCGATAGCGACGGCTGGTATTATGGTTTTGAGTTTAGTAGGGAACGCATACCGTCTTCTCGCGTGGAAGTCCTTCGATGTTGTGAAGCTGGACTCACATTGAGTTGTACAGGGAAACCGGTTTTGCATGCGTTTGCTGGCCCGAAGGCACTGCTTTCATTTGGTTTTGGAGCTACCGGTGCTGCTATTGGCCATGCCCAGAACGTGTGGCACTTCACCCGTGGACGCTGGGGACCTCCAAGTAGCCAGGGGGGCGGCGGTGATGCTCCGCCCCGCTTTTTCTCGACTAGTCTTTGGGGTACCATTATATATCGGGATGAAACCATCCGATTATCCCCTTCGTTGAGGAATAGAGTTTTAATCCACTCGCCTTTTTCCACTCAAGTTGGAACGAACCTTGACTGGAGCCGCTGGAGTGCCAATAAACATTTTGTATATATGATCTGCTCGGCGGTTACGAATATTTCGGCAAATAATGATCCACGTACTAATGCTAAAAGGGCGATTGCTTTACTAAGAAACGCAAGGAGATTGCATAGCGAAATTTCGGGGCATAGCCTACATTTAGGCGATAACACCAACGCCTATCAAAATAATTGGCGACTTGCAATGGACGAACTATTGAATAAACGGTCAAATGATTTTGATTATCTAGAATTGCTCAGGTAATTCCGCAGGAATTATTTTACAACCATTGGACTTGGGGAACACCATACATATCGGTCCCACAAGCCGGGGCCCCAAAAAGGCTAGAGTCAATATTTGAGCATGGTGTCCCTCAATTGCGAGGGCTGGCGCAGGAGGAAGTCTGGTGAAGCTTTGCAGGTTGGTCTTCGTGGGAGATACGGCAACAGCGGGGGTACCGTATTTTCTTTCGATACAGGCCCAGTCTTCGGGGTACTTCAGGGCGGCGTCAACCATCAATATGGATCATTTCTTTTCCTTCGTGCGGAATCGATATACAGATTACAGGATCATTCTGCCGCTGCCCGACAGCTTGCAGAGGAACGACCGGCTGGCCTGTTGATAAACATCCAACCTAACATCAGAATAGAGCGAAAGACCCGAATTAGGGTCGCGCCGCCACACTTTATTGGGCGGTCTTTCATGTACCAAATTGATTTATGAATAGTTTTGGTAGCCTTTCAACTAAACTACAAAGATAATTTCATTTTTTTGGTGTTGCCGACAGCAGCATCATCGTAGTAAAGGGGGGCTAATTGAAAAATGTGATTTTAGTCACGGGCCAATCTGGGGTGAAAGTGAAAAAATGTCTGGAAAAATTGGAGGGTAAAGTTATATCGTTAGAAGATACTATCGAAGAGCAACATAAAAAGCAAAGATTCACGGAATTTCTAAGCCTGCCCCAATCTTACCAATATGAATATTGGAAGAGCGCCTTCAATGAAATCGTAAAGGAAAGAATAAATACCGATTCACAAAACACGTTCTTGACATTTCATGCGGTATACTTTCATCAACAAAAGAGCGAATTATTTCCACCTGTTGATTTTAAATCTCTGTCAGCCCTAGAAAATAAGGAGTTAAGGAAGAAGCTGAAGATGATTGTCATTTTGATAGACGATATATATGACGTATATAGACGTCTGATTGAAGAAGGTCAAATGTTTGAGGATATTATTGATAAGAGGATGGATCCCGTCGACGCAATCTTTGTATCCATTAAA
>JBEKPQ010000184.1:0-4505 GCA_049520575.1 Thermodesulfobacteriota bacterium
AGGCACTGCATCAAAGGCTTTCCGCCTTTCGTATCCGGCGCAGGCAGTTTAATCGGAGCAAGTTCAGAAGCGATGGATGTGGAAACGAAACAAACTAAAACAACAATGCTTAATAATATTTTTTTCAGCATAATACCCTCCGATAATTTCATGATTATTTATAAAAAGGATACTGACCTTATTTGTCGCCCTCCCGCCAAGGCAGATACGCGTCATCATTTATGAGTATTTTTGATAAGAATTTTCTTTTTGATGTGAAGAGTATAAGGCAAGAAAAAGATCGGGGCAAGGAGAAAAACAGGGCGGAAGACCTTTCTTGTGCAGTTGGTTGCTTGGAATATTCTTATAATTCCCTTGGGAATTCGTATTATTTCCACCGAAGTGGAAATCCGTATTATGTTTGAATGCATAAGAGATAGCGGGTGAAGGAAACCGCCCGGTGGTTTAGGATGATTGAAGGAACAATCGGCTGGGCCGAGATAGACTCGCCCAGAACTAAACCAAGAGGAGGCTTCCATGGAAAGAGTTTACTACATCGGATTGGATATTCACAAGAGGATAATATTTTATTGTATCAAAACGATTGATGGAGGCTTATGGGCTCAGGGAAAGGTAGAGGCCGACAGGAGGTCACTGGGAGAATGGGTAAAAGGGCTGCCAGGTCCTTGGGTAGGAGCGATGGAAGCGACGATATTTACTGGATGGGTTTACGATTTTCCAAAGCCGCACGCCATGGATCTCAAAGTAGCTCATCCTGAGATGTTGAAGGCTATAACGGCCTCCAAGAAAAAGAACGAACGGGCTGACGCCGAGCGGATTGTCGATTTGCTGCGGGTGAATCTTCTTCCGGAATGTTACATGCTTCCGGAAGAGATACGGGAACTGCGGCGGATCTTACGGTATCGCAACCATATTGTTCGGACGGCAGTCAAGATGCAAAACAAAATGACCGGACTACTGATGGAAGTTGGGGTACCCTACAGCAAGAAACGGATTCACGGTAAAAAATATTTTCGTGAGCTTCTTGAGCGGGTCGAGGAAATCCCTCTTTCGGTCAAAGAGCTTCTAAAGCTGAGCCGTTCCAACTATGAGATCTTCCGATCTTATCAGAAGCGGCTGGTGGAGGGATTGTGCACCAATGATCTGATACGGGATCGGGTACAGGGTCTAATGGCCATTCCCGGAGTGGGTGAGCTGACGGCCTTGACCTGGGTCTTGGAGATCGGCGATCCAGGGCGATTTGACTCCATTCGCCAGGCCGTCAGTTACTGCGGTCTATGCAGTGCCCAACGGGAATCGGCCGGTAAGGAACAACGGGGACCGATTTCCAAGAAACGGAACAAGCAGTTGCAAACCATGCTCATCGAGGCCGCAAAACTTGCGCCGCACTGGAACCGACAACTGGCTGTTTTGCATGAACGGGAGTTACAAAAGGGGAACCGAAACAGGGCCACACTGGCCGTAGCCAGGAAGCTGGTGGCCTATATGCTGGCCGTGGACAAACAACAAACCTCCATCAGACCTATCGGAGAAAAACAGGCAGCTTGAGACAGGAACTTTAAATATATAAATTTGCCGAAAGGACGATCTTCCCGCCGGGCGTTGCCGTCTGGGGACTGTGCAGGCCAAGGCCATGCAACCATTATTGTGTTTCGAGGCCGGCGGGTTGGCCCAAACTCAATCTTCTGTAGAGGTCATTGAAGGTAGGGGGTAAGGTAAACCCTATCAGACCTTGGAACAGCAAATGGATGTCTGGTCGCGTGATCAACCAACGTCGACCCAAAAGTCCGAATAAAAAGATCAAGTGACGGCAGATTGAGGTAAAAACCACTGGGAGAATGGTATTCCTGATGGTCAGGGGAAACCTCCGTTTTTCCCCTTGACTTTTCTTATCATGGATGTCCCCAGATTTAATTAAGCGTTTTAAAGGTCCGGTCCGGCAAAAGGAGGCGGACCTTTGATCTATTGAACTTGTAACAGGCTAAAAAAAATTTTATTGATTAACGATTGTTACCTTCATTTCTTCTTCGGCAAAATTCGAACATCCACGGTCCCTTGGAGCAATTCTTTTAAGGTCTTGGCATCCTCTTCCGATCCCACAATGGCCCCGTAGTGCATGGGTATGGCGATTTTCGGCTTAAGCGTTTTTACCGCTTCCACCGCTTCTTTGGCGGTCATCACATAGGTGCCGGAAACCGGTATAAGGGCGATATCGGCCTTGATCGATTTCATTTCCGGGATGAAATCCGCATCCCCCGCGTGATAGACGCGAACCCCTTCCACGGTAATGATAAACCCCAGCCAGCCCTTGGCCTTGACATGAAAGTCCTTACTGATGTTATAAGAGGGAACCGCTTCAATGGTTATTCCCTGGATGGTTTTGGTCTCGCCGGGCTTGATGACCTCGATCTTCCCGGAAAGCTTTTTAGCCGAATCGGCTTCGGTGACAATAACCGTATCCTTGGTTTGAATTTTTTTGACATCATCCGGGGAGCAGTGATCAAAATGATCATGGCTGATCAGGATAATATCGGCCGGCGGGCCGGCTTCAATTTGAAACGGATCAAAATAAATGGTTTTTTTATTCTGATACAAAAAACCGTCGTGTCCTAACCAGGAAAGCCTTTTAAATACCTCTTCTATCATAACGCTCCTCCTTTTTATGCTTACTTTTCTTCGAGTATTATTTTATGATTGACCAACGATAATTGTTTGATCCTGGCGGCAAGGGTTTTTTGTTCACCAAAGATATTGACCAGCCGGATATTGCCGTTATCCGGTTCCAGAAGATCCACATTTTCCAGAATCAGTTCTTCCTT
Source organism: Thermodesulfobacteriota bacterium (assembly GCA_049520575.1). Lineage (GTDB taxonomy): Bacteria > Desulfobacterota > RBG-13-43-22 > RBG-13-43-22 > RBG-13-43-22 > RBG-13-43-22. The sequence goes on from JBEKPQ010000184.1 coordinate 2,820, forward strand.
CCCATCCCGAATCATAAAAGCCGCTGCTTCACACATGATTCATACACTCCTTTAATCGGGTAATTAATTTTTCTACCAAATGAGGGAGAGGTTCGGATACTAATCCGACCACTTCAACCTTTTCCTGGGAAAGGGGGATGAGGAATTTAAGGCCGGCACTTTCCGCCACCGCTCGGGCGATAGCCGGGGTGACTTCCCCCATCATGGACTGGGCCAGGACGATCCCTATGGGACCGATAAGGATGTCCATCTTGGGAGCGGTTTGAACAATGGCATTTTCCCCGGTAGCTCCTTTATTGGCCCGGGCCTTCATCATCTGGGCCGTAGCCATGGAATTGGTTCCCAGGGCGATGACTTCCACCTTTTCGCCGAATTCCTCTCTTAACTTTTTGATGACGGCACTACCGATTCCACCGCCCTGACCATCCAAGACCCCTATTTTCATCATGGTTCTCTTCTATTGGCTAAAAACTTCCTTTTTAATTAGGAAGAGTATAAAATAAGCTTTAATAAGGGGTCAAGGGAAAAAAACAGGACATCTCAATCTTCTTGACACCCAAGAAGGCCTTCACCTATACTTCACAAATCCACGATCAGGTTCTGGTCAAAATCATCGCATCGCCTTCGGTGGAAAAAAGAATAAACAACACACTCTGGTTTGTGGAACCCCGCTAATCCACATTAATTTTGGAATTCAAGCAAGCGCGGTTTTGAAAAAAGGCGTTAAAGGCTTTCACAGGCCAAAAGGAAAAAAGACTGTGAGTATCCATAAATTGGAACCGTTATTTAATGCCCGCTCGGTGACCTTTGTGGGCGCCTCCAATGACCCAGGCAAGTGGGGGTTCCTTACGCTCAAACACATGTTGGATGGCGGTTTTCAGGGTAACATCTATCCTGTGAATCCCAGGGAAGCCCAGATACTCGGGCTAAAGGTTTACAGGAGCATCGCCGATCTACCGGAAACACCCGATTTGGCGGTCATCATCGTTCCACCGCCGGCCGTCCCTGCGGTGATCAAAGAATGCGTCTCTAAAGGTATTAAGGCCGGTATCATCATAACCGCCGGTTTTGCCGAGTTGGGAGGCGAGGGGGCCTGGCTTCAAGACGAGATCGTTGAAGCAGCTCGTAGTGGAGGCATGGTCTTGGTAGGGCCGAACTGCAATGGTGTCATGAGTCCCTGGAACAAGCAGCACGTTCAGTTCCCTTCGTTCTTTGTGCCCCCCGGCTCCATAGGTGTAATCGCCCAGAGTGGAAACGTAGTGGATGCCCTGGCGCTACAGATCCAGATGCACGGCTTCGGTTGCAGCCTATGCATCGCCAGCGGCAACGAGGCTGTGCTTCACTGCGAGGACTACCTCGAATACCTGGCGGAAGACCCCCGCACAAAAGTTATCTTGTCCTATATTGAAGGATTCAAAAATGGAGAGCGCTTTTTGGCGGTTGCCCGTGAGGTCAGTAAAAAGAAGCCTATCATTATGCTTAAGGCCGGGAAAACAGAGGCCGGGGCCAGAGCGGCTGCTTCGCACACTGCCGCCCTGGCCGGATCGGATACCGTCTTTGCTGCCGTTTGCCAACAATCCGGCCTGATCAGGGCCAAGGGCTTGGATGAAGTGCTGAATATCGGCTTGGCCTTCCTGCGGCAGCCCATTCCCAAAGGACGTGGATTAGGCATCGTTACGGCCGGAG
>JBEKPQ010000185.1:0-4500 GCA_049520575.1 Thermodesulfobacteriota bacterium
AAACGACTCTACTGGGCCATAGATGCCATTGGGTAGCAAAAGAGAAGAAGTCTGGAGTTTGGAATAAAGGACTTCCTCTGCCTGAGGAGGTTTTAAAGAGGGAATTAAAGGAAGGGGATCGGGACGTTAGATGAAAAGTTTGAAATTATCTGATCGTTTCCCATTATTTTATCGGTTTAGACTTCCAGATATTTGGCGCGGGCCTGCGGGTCGGCATTCAATTCCTCTTGAGTCCCGGAAAATCCTATGTGGGCCTTACCCATCAGGTAGATACGGCTGGCCAGAGACAACGCCACTTTAAGGTTATGTTCCACCAGCAGAATGGAAACGCCGGTCAGTTTATTAATTTCCTCCAAAATATCCCTTACCTCCTTGACCATAAGGGGAGCCAGCCCTTCCGTGGGTTCGTCCACCAGCAAAAGATCAGGATTACCCATCAGGGCACGTCCAATGGTGAGCATCTGCTGTTCGCCGCCGGATAAAAACCTTCCTTTCTGATCGGTCCTCTTTTTCAGCATGGGGAAATGTTCGAAGATCCTTTCCACCGTCCAAGTGTCCTTTTGCGAGGATATTTTTCCCCCTTTTATTCCCAAATTCAGGTTTTCCAGAACAGTGAGTTTAGGAAAGATCCGTCTTTCTTCCGGGACAAAGCCGATTCCTGCTTTGGCCACCTTGAAGGGCGGAAGGCCGGCAACGTTCTTTCCCTGAAAATTTACTCTTCCCGATTTTGGTTTGACCAGTCCCATAATACTTTTCAGGGTAGTGCTTTTCCCCATACCGTTTCGACCCAGAAGAGCGACAATCTCTCCCTTGTCAACGGTTAAAGAGACCCCTTGTAAAACATGGCTTGTTCCGTAGTAGGTATTCAGGTCTTGGACTTCCAGTAGCATTTTTGCTCCTTATCAGCTCGCACACTAAAAATCTTTTTTTTCAGGTTCCGGATTGTAGCGCTCTGCTCTGTGCTCTTTGCGCTTTGTTTTTATTAAATTTCCACTTCTCCCAGATAGGCGTCCTTGACGGCTTGATTCTGCCGGATCTCATCCGGGGTCCCGGTCGCCAAAACCTGCCCATAGTGAAGAACCGTGATGCGGTCTGCAATGGAGAAGACTACATCCATATCATGCTCGATAATGACTACGGTTTTGCCCTCAGTCAATCTTTTGATCATTTCAACGGCAGTATGCGTTTCATCACGGGACATACCGGCCGTGGGCTCATCCAGGAGGATTAGATCCGGATTGGTCGCCAAGGCCATGCTGATCTCCAGGGAACGATGCTTCCCATAGGACAAGAGGGCGGCAGGTACCAACATTTCTTGTTCCAGATTGATCCGTTTTATGATCTCAAGGGTCTCCAGGGTAACCTCCGCCATTTTATCCACCTTGCGGAACAAATTGAAACGGATCCCTTTTTTGGAAAGGATGGCCAAACGTACATTTTGGAAAGTAACCAACCGAAGAAAGGTACTGGTAAGCTGAAATGATCTGCCCATACCCAAACGGGTCAACTTATAGGGAGGGTACCCGGTTATCTCTTTGCCCTTGAAGAAAACTTTTCCCTTGCTTGGGCAATAAGTCCCGGTTATGGTATTAAAGAGCGTCGTTTTACCTGCTCCATTGGGACCGATGATAGCATGCCGCTCACCTTCTTTGACCTGCAGGTTGACGTCAAACAACACTTCCAGACCGCTGTAGTCGTGAAAAAGACCTTTTGTTTCCAGGATGTTCATTAAACCTTCTCCAATTTAACTCTTTCGCTTTACTTTCCATTTAGCTTTCAAAGTTTGATAAGCGCCCATGAACCCGAAGGGAGCAAACATAACAGTAATAACGAGAATCAGGCCCACCACCAGCTCAACCCGGTCCGTATAATGGCGGGCCACTTCCTGAAAAACTTGGAAAAAGGCCGCACCCAGAATCGGGCCAGGGAATTGGCCGATTCCGCCGACCATGGTCATCAAAACCGGCTCAAAGGAGTTCAGGATACTGAAGGCATCCACAGAAATCAGGTTCTGAAACAGGGCATAGATCGAGCCGGCCACCCCGGCAAAAGCGCCCCCTATAATATATACCAAGGCCTTGCTTTGTGGAACCTTATAACCCAGGTAATTAATCCGCTTGGGGTTATCGCGTATGCCGACCATGATCTGACCGAAGGGAGTCTTGGTCAAATACCACATGAGCCAGAGGCTGATTCCCAGGACGATTAAGGCAAAGTAATAAAAATTGGTCGTATTTTTCATGTCTATGGATATAATCCCGGGGATGTTGAACGGCGGCGTGGGAAATCCCCCGACTCCGTCTTCCCCGCCGGTGATAGCCCTTAATTTCAGGGCAAGCATATAAAGGAGTGAGGAAAAGGCGATATGCAACATGGCGAAGGCGGTGCCGCTGACTCGGACAATTAAGGGACATAAAATCAGGGCCAATAAAGCCGCCAGAAACATACCGGCCCCGACAGCCCCTAAAAGAGGCATTCCGGGGATATGCTGCAATGCCAGGGCCGTGCCATAGCCCCCCATACCAAAAAACATGGCATGACCAAAATTAAGAAGCAGTGTGTAACCCAGTTCAATATTAATAGATTCTGCAAAAACGGCCATGATGGCGAAAGCGACAAAGAAGTTGGTATAATAAATACCAACCATTTTGGGATAGAGGATCAAGACTCCGCCCAGGACGATCCACAAAATCCATTTTAAAGTTTTTTTCATTCTTCTTCACCTTCTCCAAAAAAACCATGGGGCCAAAAAGTCATGACAATGGCCATAAAGATAAACATCAACAGCGGCGCCATCTGGGAAAGGAACTGGACCCCATAGGAACTTAACAAGCCAAATATAATGGACACCATAAATGCCCCTGAAAGGCTCCCGAATCCTGCCACTACGACCACAATAAAGGCATCCATACCCATCTGGTCCGCCAGTCCGGGAAATACGGTCAATATGGGAGCTATGGCCACCCCGGCCACCCCGGCCAGCCAGACGCCCACTCCAAAAACCAGGGTGAAGAGCAGGGGAATATTGATCCCCAGGGCATTGACCATATCGCCGTCGGAAACAGCCGCCCGAACGATAGTGCCCACACGGGTCTTATACAGAAGCAGGGCCATAAGCCCCAGAACCAGCAGAGCCAGTCCAATCACAAAAAGTCGATAGATCGGATAATCCAGACCGGCAATATTGACCAGTCCGTCCAGTGATGGAGGAACTTTAACCGACAGATTCGATGTGCCCCAGATGATCTTCACCATGGCTATGATAAAAAAACTGATGCCCACGGTTAAAATTAATTCCCCCATAGCCCCGTAACCGTGTAGTCTTCTGAGAAGAAATCTTTCCATGAGAATGCCGCAAAAAGCCGTGAAGATCGGGGCCAGGAGAAGACCCAACCAGAAATTTCCGGTCAGGGCGATGACCTGGTAGCAAAAATAGGCGGAGAGCATAAAAAAACCGGCATGGGCCATGTTCAGAATGTTCATCATGCCGATGATCAGGGTAACGCCGGATGAAACCAAGAAGAGAATCATACCATAAGCGATCCCATGTATCCCCTGGGCCATATACATGGCGGTTGTTGGACTCATTGGGTTAACCTTTCAAAAATAAATTTGCCGGATTTGGTACTTACTTATAAGTGCTTAATGGTTCCCAACAAAGCGCAGAGCGCATAGCGGCTGGGGAAATGGCCGACCTCAACTATTAACAACCCGGCCCTATGCACTCTGCCCTCTGGGTCTATTAGTTGATTAATCTCCCGCTGGATTCTTTCCTTTACATCGTTCCAGTTTAGGGTCCATCCAGGGAAGAACTTTTTCCGCCGGTATCAAGTACGTGTTGCCCCACCAGGAACATTTATCCGTCCACTTATAAGGCGGAATATTCATGGCCACCTTTTGTTGAGCGGGTGGGACATACTCGGTGATATAAAGATCCTGAATCGTATTGTGATCGCAGGGCCGCATTTTCTTGACATGGCCGTTTACGTATTGGTAGGTGTCCCCCTCCCAAGTTTTGATGATCTTCTCGGGGTCGGTACTTTGGGCCCTTTCGATGACGCTCAAAAGCCAATAAAACTCCATCGTTATAGGGTCCCACCCTTGTGAGTAAACTAAATTATTATAAGGTGCTTTGAATCTCTTGTAGGCATTCTGCATTGTATCCCAGTATTTTTTATACCCCGGTGCTTTGAACCATGGCATGGTTGCCCCGTAATAAGGGCCGGCCAACTGCAAGCCTTTGGTAGCCTCAACCCCTAGGTCGGCCATGGTGGAGTAGGTAGTTAAGTAAATGTGGGCAAAAGGAATGTTGAGGCCCATTGCTCTGGATTGTTTGAGCAGGTTGGAACCATCCGGATCCCAATCCCCGGTATAAACGACCTCGGCCCCGGAGGCCTTTATCTTGGAAATATAAGGGGCATAGTCGGTCTGGAACAGCTTATGAAAATCTTCGCCGACGACCTGGGCCTCGGGATAGTATTCCTTTAACCCTTTTTTGAA
>JBEKPQ010000186.1:0-4389 GCA_049520575.1 Thermodesulfobacteriota bacterium
CCTGCCGTATTGAAGTTCATTGTGGTTTAAAAGGCTAAAAAATACCTTCGGCCAGGAAACAGAACTTAATACATCTCGATGCCAATCAGGAACCCCGTCTCCGGTATCATAGGTCCAACTAAAAACCGGGATCTTGCCCTGGATCAAACCCTCCCCGACTTCTATTATTTGCTCAGGAGGAAAATAACGACCGTATCGTTTCCAAAAATCGTGACCCATCTTTATCGGGAAGTAGTTTTTAAGTTCGGCCAACCAAGCTCCAGAAGAAAGGGAACTATCGTCTGAGGAAATTCGGATCTTTCGTACGGCCCAGGGCGCCAAACGCTTCCATAGCTTTGCCCTAATTTTACGATAGACTCGAAGCCCTATTTCAGGCAAAGGCATTAAACGAAGCCGATTAAGGTACCAAGAAACCATTGGATCATTTCGGATAGTGAATTTCGGATTGAGGTATTGGCATTAGTTAGAAAAACCCTGATCCCCGGTTTTCATCGGACTTTTTTCCCACCAGGTGATTATCGGGCAAACAGAATTTCATAGGCCTTCACCAGATTTTGTTTTTGAATCCCCCAGTGAAGCGATTCATGTATCCTTTTCTTGCCGATCGCTCCCATCCTTTGGGCCTCCTCGGGATGATCTAATAAATATAGAATCTTTTCGGCAAAGTCTCTTTGGTCGTTAGGCCGGGCATACAGGGAAGCTTCTTGAGCGGTGTAACGGCCTTCGATCACCTCAGTTTGGACAATCGGTTTTCCCAGGGCCATATATTCCATGATCTTGCGCATAGTCGATCGATTGGAAGCATCATTAAACAAGTCGGGATTGGCACAAACATCACAATTGCCCAGGCAGCGAAAAAGCACTTCATCGGAAACCCGCCCGGTAAAATGAAAATACTCCTCCAAGCCTTCTTCTTTGACCAGGGCTTGAATAACGGGAACTTGGGTCCCTCCGCCGACGATCATAAACAGGATATCCTTCCGGTCAAAACTATGGACAATCTCCTTCACCACTCGAACCAGATAATCCAAGCCTTCCTGCTTCTCAATGACACCCACATAACCGACCATAAAACGTTTCCCTTGCTTGAGGGATTCGTCTTTGGGGATCTCCGAGGGAATCCTTGACAAGTCTGGCCCTGTCCGGACCACGGCGATTTTTTGAGGATCCACTTTCCCCCGTTGGATGGCCAAATCCCGATAGGACTCATTCGTGGCAATCACCAGATCGGAGGTTCGATAACTTAGCCTTTCCCAGAAAACCAAGGCCTTAAAAAAAAAGCTCTTTTTACCAAACTTGGCTTCCATAACTTCAGGACAGATATCGTGTTGGTCAAAAATAAACCGAACCCCTCTCCACTTGTACAGCAGGCCGATCAGGCAAAGAAGGTCCGGTGGATTGGCCACATGGATGGCCTCAAATCGAATTTTGCGGAAAATCTTTAGGCTGTAGAGGAGCTCCCAAAACAAGGCCAGCCCATATTCCAAAAGGTATTCTACCGCCTTTCCCGCCTCTATGGGAAAAGGATGGCGATAGATATGAATACCTTTCAACTGTTCGTAAGGGGCTTCATATCCTTTCCCCCTGGGACAGATGATCGCCACTTCCATACCTTTTTCTTTAAGGGCCTGGGCCTCCAGCCAGGGACGGGTATCAAAAGGAACCGGGAGATTTTCGACGATGAACAAGACGCGGCGGCCTTCCAGTCCGGAGTTCGGAGTTCGGAGTTCGGAGTTAGTGGTTTTCATGTTTGATACCCGTGTATCTGATTATTCCTGCGCCGTTTCTTCGTTAACCTTCGTCTTTTCCCGCCATTCCTTCCGGGATTTGAATTTTAAATAATGGAAAATTCGTGCATAATGGGTGTTATTAATGATCATCAACTGATTGTGCTTTCGTCCCTGATCGGTCCAGCGTTTTTTATACTCATGCCCGCCCTGGCCAAGGTCGAATTCCTTTATGCCCATATCAATGGAATCCTGAATAATCCGGTACATGATACCTATTCCCGGTGAAAAGGAAGCATACTCCTGGTCATAAGAACCGGAATAGCCAAAGTTTTTCCCTTTATAGCGAAAATCATATTGATAGGCGACAGGAACATCGTTCAGCTCCAAGGTGGAGAAATCAAGCCATTTCCTCTTGGAGAAGGCCTCAGAAACATCCCTTAAAAATTCCCGGGTTATCGGATTGGTAAAAAGGGTTTTACCTTCCGAATATTTATGACTTTTTTCATCCACCAAAGCAGCGGTTTCGAGCATTTTATCAATATTTTCATGGGTAATCGAACGGGAAAAGGTGACCTTGCCCAAATCTTGAAGTCTTCGAAGCGATCTCCGAATTTCTTTTCTAAGTGAACCCTTCCGTTGCTCCAGAATCAGACCCAATTCTTGATTGAGCACAATATAGGGGCAGAAGGTCTTTTCCCAACATTCAAATAAAAGCCCCGATTCCCGAGCGGCATGACGCAACATCCCGATGGAATCCGATTTCTCGGGAATCTGTTCCAAATGAATCACATCCCAATTCCGAAAATCCTCAGCGAAAAAATGGATTAAATCATCGACGACTTTCCCTTTATCTTTGCCGATAATTAAATCGGCCCGATCGGAATACCTCCGGCCGACAAAAGAAATTTTCCTCAAGGGATAAAATTTGACGGTTTCACGATAAGCCATCAAAGGAATAATCCCTTTGACTTGGTCCTTATCTTTGAAAACCATTCCCATCAGTTTCCCGTCTTTCTGAAAGTGTTTCCAATAGGTGGCAAGCCATTCATAAGTCAAAAAAGGACAATCCGAGGGCATACTATCCAGGATTCTCTCCCACTCCTCATGATAACCTTCAAGGTCTTTAAAATCTTCAAATATATTCTTTATCATGGTATCTCTCTCAGGATATCCCGGTACAAGCTTTTTAATTTTTCAATATACATAGGTATATCATATTTTTCTTTTATTTTTTGAACATTTTTCAAGGCCATTTGCCCTCGAAGGATCGGATCGTCCAACAGCCTGGCCACTGCATTTAAAAGGGCCTCCCGGTCCCCCGGATGAATCAGGATCCCATTCTCTCCTTCCTCAACAAGCTCGGGGATTCCTCCCACCCGGGTGGCGATAATGGGCAGGCCGCAGGCCATGGCCTCCAACAGGACCATCGGTAATCCTTCGTAGTAAGACGGGAGGACGAAAAGATGGGACTGATGGTAAAGCCCAATGAGTTGCTGCGGATCCACCCATCCCAAAAATTGTACTGACCCTTCGATGTGACCGCTTTGAAGTACGGCTTGAATCCTTTGAACATCTCCACTCCCGGCCAAAAGAACCTTGACGGAAGGGAACTTTTTAACCAGTTCAGGGACAATGGCCATTAGGTCGAATATCCCTTTGTTTTCGGTTAACAGTCCGGCAAAAAGAATAGTGGGTTCCAAGGCCTTTGGAAATTGGCCTCTCTTCGATTGATAAAAAGAAAGAGAAACGGCATTCTCCAGTACCTTCAACTTGGAAGATGGAACCAGTTGAGAGAAAAAAGGAATCCAATGGGGAGAGAGGATCACTACCCGGTCAGATAACGAAAGCACCTTTCGAATCAGGGTTTTCTGCCAGTCCCTTTCCTCATGATAAAATTGATCGAATTTTCCGCTGTGACAATGAAAAATGATTTTTTTTCTCCATAACTTGGCCAAGGCCATAAAAAACATCTTCCGGTAAAAACTGGCCTCTTTTGAGCCATGGACATGGACCAGCAAAGGACGGGAAAAAGACAGCTTGAATAAAAAAATAAATAAGGCCCGGACTGCCGTTCCCAATTTCAGCAGCCAGGGGCCATCAACCATGGTGGCGACATAATCTATCGGGTATTCCCGGACGATGTCGGAAGACAGGATATTACGAACGCAACCGGAAACGCCTCCTTTCACCCGAAAAGGATGGGCCCCTATCATGAGAATCGAGGCGTGGGGCCTTGACATTTATCGAATTCCTTTTTCAGCCAACAAGGAAAAAAAGAGCTGCTCAATCTCTTGCACACTGGTCTCCAGGGTAAAATGAGTTTGAATCCGGTTTAATCCTGATCGGCCCATTTCAGCAGCACGCTCCGGTTGGGAAAGAAAAAAGAGGAAATGTGAAGCCATGGCCTCAGCGTCTCCTGGTTGGAAAAGAAGCCCTTGAACCCCTTCAGTAACCAATTCTGGGATCCCCCCCACGCGTGAGGCCACCACCGGTTTGGCCAAGGCCATATATTCCAGGACGGCATTGGGAAATGTTTCCACATAGTCATAAGAACTCAGGCTGCCTATATCGATCATATTGACCAGATCCGGAATATCTTCCCGATCTCCTAAAAAACGAATGTTCTTTTCAAGCCCAAGCCTGTTGCTTTCTTCCTGGA
>JBEKPQ010000187.1:0-4657 GCA_049520575.1 Thermodesulfobacteriota bacterium
TCAGGACGCGGGAACCCATCATTGGGCTATCGGGGCAGGGCCTTCCGGCCGACGACCTCTTGCTTGATATACCACCTCTGGACGGCCTCAACGACTTCATCCGGGCGGTCACAGACTCGGAGAGGATCAAAATCCTCTTCCGAGATGAGCCCTCGAATTAAGGCCGAACCCTTCAGCCAGTCCAGAAATCCGTTCCAGAACTCGCCATCGAACAATATCACCGGAAAAGGCCTGATCTTATGGGTCTGCATCAGGGTCAACACCTCGGTGAGCTCGTCGAGCGTGCCCAGGCCGCCGGGCATGATGATGAAAGCGATGGCATATTTCACGAGCATGACTTTGCGTACAAAGAAATGACTGAACGTAATGGTCTTTGTGGAGTATGGATTACAGACTTGTTCCTGCGGCAGTTCGATATTCAGTCCCACGGAGGTAACCCCGGCTTCCAGCGCTCCTCTGTTGGCAGCTTCCATAACGCCGGGTCCGCCGCCGGTTATGATGGAAAAGCCCAGCTCCCCGAGCCGGCGGGTAATCTCCTGCGTCTGAATGTATAGCCGATCGTCGAGCTGAATTCGAGCGGAACCGTATATCGTCACGGCCGGCCCCATCCCCGAAAGTTTATCGAAGCCCTCCACCAGCTCCCCGATGATCCGGAACATACGCCAGGATTCTTCTTTGGCCATGTCGTTTATTTCATACCCGAATGCCATGGGATCCTCCCCGAGATAGAATTTTTCACCCGGTTCTTTGTTATGCGATTCCTGAAGAGAGAATAGGGGGGCGAAGCATTTCTGTCAAGTTTTAATTGAATGGATGGCCAACATCTACGCTAGGTTTCTAACTTTGCCCTGCCCCCAGCTTCACCCTTTTGTGCTCGATCTCAACGGTGGTCTTGGAGTAAGTGTCTTTGCGGACGATCTGGCCTTCGCGGAAATGAATAACATCAAGACCTCGCCGGCGTTCGGGTTTTCCCTCGTATCCTTTTTCGTTCGATGGCCATTCGAGAACCCATTGGTACAGAACCTTTTGTTCCAGCTCATCGATAAAAATATCCTCGCCGATGAACCGAAAGTTCCGATGGTTTTCAAACCAGGGTTTCCACGCCTGGTGCAGGGCCTGCTTCCCCCGCACCTTTGCGCCCGTCCAGTTTTCGAAGAGAATATCCTCGTGAAAAAGTTCCATGACCCCATCCAGGTCATGCTGATCCCAGGCCCGATTCCACCGGGTCAGAGCTTCTTTGATTTCGTTCCTCGAAAGCATGGTCTCCTCCGTCTTTGGATATGGGTATTTTCGATATTCAACCACAGAGAGCACAGAGTTATTATAACCTAATCCTCAGGATCGGAGCGACACCCGCGAATCCCTGGTAGTGGGTCATTTTGATTTTAATAGATTTAAAACCTCTTCGATCTCCCAAACGTGGTCTGTAACCTTGGCCTCCATCGCAGGTGTCACCCTCAAGGTTTGATGCACTCGGCAGAAATTATAATACATGAAGTAAAGAGCCAAGGCACAAGAAAGATTTTCCACCTTCTTTGAGAATCCATTGGTCAGTCTAGTAAATCGCCGCATATTCATCCGCATCGTTAAATTCTGGCGCTCGACATAACTGGTAGAAATATGTTCGGGGTCTGGACTTCCGTTGATCTTGTTTATCTCTGTTCCTATGCACTCCGCTGGACTATAACGGACCTCACTTTCTGGACTACTCCCGTATATTTTCACTAACTGACTAAAATCAACCTCAGAGCCAAAGGCGCTTTCGACCGCATCCAAATACATTCGGTGTCCGTCTGTCGTCAACTGGACCCTGTTCTTAAGGCGTCCAGCAAGGTCTTTCATGAAGGCCGTGGCGTTTTGTAAATCCCTTCTACCAATACGCCAAGAGGGAACGAGTTTAGAATCAGCACAAAGAGCCGTAAAGGTCCAAACGTCCCCATAGCCAAATTCACCCTTTTTATCTTTGGGAACGTTCTTTTCCTTGGCATAGCAGAAAGCCCAAATTTCATCGGCCTGCACGCGCTTGCACTCAAGGTTTTTAAAAACCTTATCCTGATAATCAGCACAAGCTTTGCCCAAATCCACGAGCAATTTGGTCACTGTCCCCTTAGCCGTTCCAGTCATCCGGCAGGTAGCCCTGATGGAGTTCCCTTCAGCCAGAGCCGCTACGATCTGCTTTTGTCTGTCCTGTTTTAGCGTATTCATAATTACATCATACTTGACCGCTCAAGCATTGTCAAGTAAAAAATCTCTTGACAAAAATATTTTTTTGCCTTAACCTAAAAATGCTAATGCGCTCAAGCTTTCGGTTTTATATGCCGATAGCAAGGGTGTAAGGGCGGAGGGTGAGGGATTCGAACCCTCGGAACTGCTAGCACAGTTCAACCGATTATAAATCGGACCCCATAAACCTCTCAGGCAACCCTCCGCAATAATCTAAGGTGAAGCGACTGGGCCGGACAAGCACTGACGCTTCACCTTTTTTACATTTACTGCTGAAGACCCGCAATGAAGTCTTCCCGCATCTTAATAAATATCTCCCTAAATTTCTTTACTAGCGGATCACTTTCCAGCTCTTTGGGGATCGGTGGTGGTTCTGGCGGAAATGCACGAGACGGAATTTTGATTTTCCCATTTTCAATTTCATGTGCAGCGATTTGAAACTGAAGAAGAAATGATACAAGCTTTGCTTCTGGCCAAGACAAATTCACCTGAGTATGCTGTTCAATAGCAGGTTTTCCTCCCTGTTGGTCTAAGATACCAAATATTAATTTTAGATCAAAGGGGGAAGGTTCAAGATAACAATTATTAGCATAAACAGACGAAAAATCTTCTCTTCTTCTGATTTCGGTTCCCGGTTTTTGTTTTTTCTTTGGTTGCGTAGCCATGTGATTCCTCCTAAATCAAGATTCTGGTTTTAGGATAAAGTCTATTAAAGGGAAGGTAGAATTACGTGCATTCGACTTGCCCCCGCAGGTGTTGACTGACTACTGCCTTGGGCATTAGCCCCCGGAATAAGCTTATAATCCTTTAAAAAATCTTCCGGGTAACCATCCGGGATCTGTCCTGTTCCTGGAATAACCCCTAGTGAGGGATTAATAAATGGATCTGAATATAGTAGGCCGTGTGGAAGGTTTTCTCCTGTGCTAATTTCGTTGAAAGCCCAAAAGTCAGGAGGTTTTCCAAGTTTTTCCCAACAAATTTTAAAAACCTCCGAATTAATAGGTCCCTTTATATTTTCAGGATCATTATCTTCGTAGGCCACAATGGAAACCTTCATCCCCAATGCTCTTGTATATTTGATTACATTGCTGAGGGTGATATTTCCGGGGTGATTAAGTACTTGGGATACTCTCCCCTTGGTTAATCCTAACTCTTCTGCAAGTTCATCTTGAGAAGTTCCGGAAGCTTCCATTTTTTTCTCTAATTGGGTAAGGAAATCTGAAGCAATACGAAACAGATAGTCTTTTATGCTTCTTTCCGTCCAATGCTTATTCATAGGTTCCTCCTAAAATACTCATCTATGGCATACTGGACTCCGGGGATAATCCTTATATCCATAACCTCCTTTAAATCGCTTTCATTTGTTGCCCATCCGGTTTTTAAGATGTGAGTGATAATAACGCAAAGTTGATAATTAATCCTTGGATTGCATAAGAATCCATATAACCGATGAAAATATTGTTTTTCCCTGGCCTTAAAAACGAAACACGTTGTGTATTTTCCGCGAAATTCCGACTGGTCCCATCCATGATAATATTTCTTGTGGTCTATCCAATCAATCCAAGCGTCAAATCTCGTCAGAAAGGTTCTTTCTACTTCCCAGCTAAAACCGTCGAAGGCACCCTTGGCCGTTACCCGTGGGTTGCTGCAGATCAGAAAGGAAACTCCACGCCTCTGATTCTCCCGGACAACCTCAATTTCATAGCTGTTTGTAGGACACAATACTTAGTTTAGTTAAACCTAAACCGGTTGTCAAGAAATATTTCGGCAGTTCGAAGAAAAACTTAAGGATTAACTTCTACTCCATCTCTTTCTTGCTGCTTTCTTTGCAATTTCTTTACGTTTTTTGGAAGATAGCGCCTTCGCTCTGGCAGGACCGCCTTTCAGTCCTCCAAGGCGGCCAAGGGAAACGGCGGCAGGGTTCTTCTCTTTGGTTGGTTCTGAGGATGCGGGTTTCTCTTGAGTTGCCTGCTCTCCGATCCAATGAGCAAGCTGATTAATGTCTGATGGTATTTTTTTCTTTTCCATGCCTCCATTATACTTAATCGCTCAAGCAAGTCAAGAGGCATGAATTTCAAACTGACCCACTACCGAATTCCAGGACACTTGACAAGCATCGGGCCGGCGTTTATTGTGATTAGCTGAGTTTGGCACGGCTGAAAATCTTTTTGGCAAATGCCAAGCGTGGCTATAATATCGCTGAGCTAGATCGGCTTGGAGAATCCAACGAATGAAAGGAGAGCAGGAAATGAAAGTAGTGAATGAGATGGAAATCGCCCAAAGGGCGGTGGAATTGACCAAGGGAGGAGCTTTCCTGGTCGTCCAGTCCAAAGGGCGGAAAAACGTGATGACCATCGGATGGGCCATGTTCGGGTTTGCGTGGCGAAAGCCCGTTATGATGGTCGCGGTCCGGAATAGCCGGTTTAGCCACGGG
>JBEKPQ010000188.1:0-4102 GCA_049520575.1 Thermodesulfobacteriota bacterium
GGTGCTATGCCTATGCTCAGGGAGAGTGTATAGCTTCTTCCTTCAGGTCTGTTGTAATCATCAAGATAATTATGTAGACGCTTCATGAGGACTTCTCTGGTTTCATCGGTGGTATCTATTACAAGGATGGCAAATTCATCCCCTCCCACACGGCCTATGATATCTGATTCCCTGAATACCTCTTTGAGGATAGTTGCAATCTTAACAAGTGCATTGTCACCCTCCTGGTGACCCAATGTATCATTAATCTGTTTCATCTTATCCAGATCAGCAAAGAAGAGGAGCATGTCCTTCTTTGTCCTCTCTATTACCTTCATCTGCTGCTGGGCAAGGGTGAAGAACCCTCGTCTGTTGTATAAACCAGTAAGATCATCCATTATTGACATGGTCTGAAATTTTTCTTCCAGTCGCTTGCGCTTGGTGATGTCAAACATGGTAGATCTGATCATTAAGTAGTGCCCGGGTGAGTCGTAGATGACTGAGGCATTCAATAACACCGGGAACGTTGTACCGTCTTTGCGAATTATTGCAAGTTCTAATTCCCCTACAAATCCTTCTGTTTTAAGGCGTGAGAAATTTTCCCGGAAGGTTGGCAGGTTCTCTGAGGCGATCAAGTCGGAAAACTTTTTTTCCCCAATCAGCTCGTCCCGGGTATATCCCAACCATCTAAGTTCAGTATGGTTGATTCGTTGGAATATGCCATTTTCGTCCAATGAGTGATAGCCACAAGGGGCGTTGTTATAAAGATCTTCAATCTCTTCCGCCGATTTACGCAGTTGGGCCGTTCGTTCCGCTACCCGGGCTTCAAGCTTGGTCCGTAACCGACTCAGTTCGAGATGGGTCTTTGCTCGCGCCAGGAGCTCATCGCGTTGGAAAGGTTTAGAAATAAAATCGACTGCACCAAGTCCGAATCCTCTCACATTTACCTCGGGGTCTGTAAGACCGCTGATGAACATTACAGGGATATCGCGGCTATCTTCCTGCGCTTTGAGCCGTCGGCAGACTTCAAATCCATCTATGCCAGGCAAACCGATATCCAGCAAAATCAGCCCGGGCGGCTTGGACGCCACGGAGCGAAGCGCCAGTTCTCCGCTGCCGGCTGAGCGCACCTGGAAGCCTCCAGTCGACAAGATATTCGTAAGCAGCCTCACCACCATCGGCTCGTCGTCGACAATAAGTATTTCATCTTGCTCGGTCATAGATTACATCCTTATCCCAGTTTTGATAATGAAAATCTTTTTACGTTCTGTGCAGTTTTAATATCAGGCGACAAATAAAAAAACCCATCTCTCTCTTGAGAAATGGGGTCTATCATTATTCCATCGCCACTCCTTGATTAAAGGTTGCCAACAAGAAAACTTAATTAACATACCGAAATCTTTTACTAATTAATTTTTAATAAGTCAATAAATTTCACATCCCCTTTCTTTACTGATTACTATTTGAAGTCTTGTCTTTTTTCAAAAATGGAAATTTGAGGACTTCAGGAAAAAATCCTCAAGTTTCCCTGAACATGGCCTCACCGTACAGAATTTAACGAGTACACCTACAAGTCTTCTAAACTGGTAGTCTAAAAAATTACCATTTGAAATATGAGAGAATGGTTGAACTACCCCGGCCTTGAATTTGAGGTGTCATCACTTCTTTTTAGGCCAAAGTTTTTTCCTTTCTTTGGGCTAATCCAGAGATTCGCACATTGTCCAATTTTTGGGAACCACCTCACTTCCCGTAACCCAATGATTTAAAAGATTCACCAATCTCTTGCAAAACGTCCGGATCGTCGATCGTCGAGGGAACTATATAACTCTCTCCATCCGAGATTTTCCGCATCACCCCTCTTAAAATCTTTCCCGAACGTGTTTTGGGTAGACGTTTAACAATGGTTGCCTGTTTGAAAGAAGCTACGGCCCCGATCTGCTCCCGGACCATCTTAATCAGTTCTTTTTTGATTTCATTCGGATCTCTTTCCACACCAGCTTTCAACACTACGATTCCAAGCGGCAACTGTCCTTTGAAATCGTCCGCCGCACCGATGACGGCACACTCAGCCACATCCGGGTGCATGGAAATCACTTCTTCCATGGCTCCCGTGGATAAACGATGCCCGGCTACATTGATGACATCATCGACCCGGCCCATGATAAAAAGGTAGCCGTCTTTATCGTAGTATCCGCCATCTCCAGTAAGGTAGTATCCCGGGAACGTATCCAGATAGGATTCCTTAAATTTTTTATCGTTTTTCCACAGGGTGGTAAAAGTCCCCGGAGGAAGGGGAAGTTTGATGGCCACAATACCTTCTTTTTCCGGCGGCAAAGGATTCCCGTTTTCATCGAGGATTTTCACTTGAAATCCCGGTACCGGCTTTGTCGGAGATCCGGCCTTGATCGGGGCAGGTTCCAGACCCATACAGTTAGCGGCAATCGCCCATCCGGTCTCGGTCTGCCACCAATGATCTATGACTGGTCTTTTCAACAGGTTATTAGCCCAATGATAAGTGTCAGGGTCAAGCCTTTCCCCTGCCAGAAAAAGGTATTTGAAATGGGAGAGATCGTATTTTTTCAAATAGGTCCCCAGGGGATCTTCTTTCTTGATCGCCCGAAAGGCAGTCGGGGCCGTAAAAAGCACCTTGACTTTATGCTCAGAAATAACACGCCAGAAGGCGCCCGGGTCGGGAGTTCCTACGGGTTTCCCTTCATAGACAATGGTCGTACAGCCATAAAGGAGAGGTGCATAAACAATGTAGGAGTGTCCTACAACCCATCCTACGTCAGAGGCCGCCCAGTAAACATCCCCCGGCTCTACCCCGTAGATATTCTTCATGGTCCACTTCAGAGCTACGGCATGTCCGCCGTTATCACGCACCACCCCTTTAGGTTTCCCTGTCGTCCCTGAAGTATAGAGGATGTAGAGCGGATCTGTAGCCTCAACAGGCACGCACCCGACCGGTTGACTCTTTTTCATGGCTGCTTCCCAATCGACATCCCGGCCCGGCATCAAGGAGGCCGTCGCTTGTTTCCGCTGGAAAACGATACAGGTCGAAGGCTTATGCTCCGCCAGTTCAAAGGCCTTGTCCAGAAGGGGCTTATACTCGATGACTTTTTCCCCTTCAATCCCGCAGGAGGCGGAGACCACTAATTTGGGTTGGGCATCGTCAATCCGTATAGCCAATTCATGCGGAGCGAATCCCCCAAAAACAACTGAATGGATGGCCCCGATGCGGGCACAAGCCAGCATGGCCACGAGCGCCTCGGGGATCATGGGCATATAGAGAATCACCCTGTCGCCTTTCTTGACCTCATGTGAAGTCAATATACCGGCAAACCTGGAAACACGGTTCAGGAGATCTTGATAAGATATTTTGGCAATGGTATTGGTTACAGGGCTGTCATAGATGATCGCCGTTTGTTCGGCACGACCATGTTCCACATGATAATCAAGGGCATTGTAGCAGGTGTTCAATTGGCCCTTACTAAACCATCGATAAAAAGGTTTTTGGGAATCATCGAAGACCTTCTCGTAAGGCTTAGCCCACTGGACGTCTTGGGCCACTCCCCCCCAGAATTTTTCGGGATTAACGATGGATTCCTCATATGCCTTTTGATAAGACATTTTAAATCTCCTGTGTCATTTCTTCGGACGGATAAAAAATAACCCATCAGATTTTATGGTTCTTGAAAATGCAATCGCTCTGGCCATCTCCCCGATAAGTTGGGGGTCCTTTTTTTCCATGACGAATTGGACCGGTTAATTGAAAAATGAAGCTGGCGGCCTCTTCCCGTTCTACTCATTGTTTTAATTATCTTTGGTGTCTATCACCAGGACCGCCGCCGGGCCTGCCCGGACAACCGTGAAAATGACAAGAACTCCTTTTTGGCACTCAGCGATACTGGTCCAAGAATTCTGTCAATGCTGCGTTGAATTTCTCTGTTGTTCAATCAGCGTTGCATGATGAGCCTCCGGTATCATAATCAATCGAATTTACGTCTGCCGATATTCTCCCTAGGCTTGGGTCTTAGCTGCCATTTTCTTCATGATATTGGCAATAATCAGGTCCTGGGCCAACTGCCTGCCGGCAGACATGGCTGGCGAAAATCTCCTGATA
>JBEKPQ010000189.1:0-4050 GCA_049520575.1 Thermodesulfobacteriota bacterium
GCCCTTGATGTCGGCGCCCGCACTGAAGGCCCTGTCGCCGGCGCCCGTGATGATGGCTACCCAGAGATCGTTGTTATCCTGGAAATCCTTATAGGCTTCTTGAAGCCCGTCCCGCACCTCGATGCTCAAAGAATTCATCGCTTCAGGACGGTTGATGGTGATGTTAGCAATTCTACCTTCCTTAACATATTCGACAGCAGCCATTTTTATCCTCCTATTTTGGGTTGGTTAACTTGCTCTATCCGTTATATTGCCCGACTCATAGTAGCCTAATGGAAACCCAGATGTTTGGCAATTTTTTTCAATAGGCTATTGCAAAACCTGACCCCAACTATTTTGTTTCAGATTCCAGAAGAAAACTGATGAGATATGCCAAAGCGGTCTTGATCGCCGAAGATACCTTTAAGAATATGAAACTGATCGGTGAATGAACTTCTCGGCCGGTTCGGGTAAATGAACTAAATCAACAGAATCATAACTGGACTACCGTCTTATTCAATTTACCCGAACTTATCGAGAAGCGGAGATACCCCAGTCCTAACCTCATTCAACAAAAAAAGAATTTACTTTTTCCACCAGATCTTTGGGGTTAATGGGTTTTTCAAGAAACATGCTCACGGGAATCCAAGAATCATCGAGATCTTGGTCAGAAAATTTACCCATATAAATCCCTCTTTCATTAATGGCCGATAGCATAATAATAGGGATCATGGCGAACTCTTTATTGGCTTTAATTTTTCTGGCGATTTCAAATCCTGCCGATGAATCTTCCGGGAACATAACATCAAGGATAATAAGATCCGGTTTGAATTGTTTTAGATTGCTGTCAATATTGGTTTCATCATACTGAGCACCAACCTCATAGTTATTTTTTTTCAAAGCAATCGATATCGATTCTACGATATCCCGATCATCATCAATAACGTATACTCTACGCATAGGCACCTCCTGATTAAAAGATTAACCCATCCAGCCGTTTCTCTCATCTATATTGTGACAAAATAAATTCCAAAAATCAAATAGACTTATTAAATATAATTGAAAAGGTCGAACCTTCGTTGATTTTACTATTTACATTAATATGCGTATGATGGATCTTGGCAATTTGAGAAGCTATGGCCAAACCCAGACCGGTTCCATTGGGCATGAAGCTGACGGCATTGTTCGTTCTGAAATATTCTTCAAAGATCCTGTCCTGAACATCCTCCGCCATGCCAATCCCTTGATCTCTGATCTCAAAACAAACTCTGTCATTGGCCATTTCGACTAATTCAATATCTATGGTGGTATTGTCCGGGGAATAATTTAAAGCATTTTCAATCAATATCGAAAAAAGAGCATTGATTTGTTTTTTATCGCAAAAGACCAGTAAAGGGGCTTCGGGTTTTTGAAAGTTTATCGTGATATTCTTCGATTTGGCAACAACAGCAAAATGCTCAATCACGTAAGAAAGGATATCGGAGAGGTCGTTACTTTCCATGGAAACATCATCTTTGGAAAAGGTTTTTAATTTAGCCAGTTCAAGCATTTCATTGATAACGGTGGTGAGCAGTTTGGATCTTGTATTGATCTTTAACAGGATATTTTTGGTTTCTTCATTGATTTCACCGGCATATCCTTCCAGGATAATATCAAGGAAGCTCTGTATCGCGGCAAAAGGAGCTTTCAATTGGTGGGTGGCATGGAGAAGGTATTTTGTTTTTTCTTCACTAATTTCTTGCTGTCTTAAATACAACTTGTCGGCAATATCTTTCTCTTTTTGAAGCTCAAGATTGGCGGCTTCCAGTTCTTCGGTTCTTTCTATAATTCTTTTTTCGAGATTGAGCTTATACGATCTCAGATTCTTGTTCACTTCATCATAGGAGTCAATAAAACTAAATATCGCTTTGGTTCCTTTCGAACCAACCAGACTGGTTTCAGGAGACTTTTTTTGCTGTAATTCCTGGAAAACAGACTTTCTGCCCGTGGCTTCAAAAATCAATGTAACTTCATGGTCATTGAGGATTGGGTCTATATTCGTTACACATTTGATATTGTGTGAAGCAGCATACATCATCCCCGGTGAATTGGGGTTTACATCACAAACATATTTGATGTTTATATCGGGGATATTTAAAAGAACTCTTAGAAAAGCCAAGCCCCCTTTGCCTATTCCAACGATGGCGATTCCCTCATTGTCCATAACAACTCCTTACTTAGAATTTGGCCTTTCTTTTTCCTGAAAGAAGTCCCTCTTGGTCTAATAAGCCCATTTAAAAGAGATCATATTTTTTTCAAGAAGGGACTTCCTATTCATACCTGCTCCACCCGTTTTATGGTTCGACTCATAGTAGTCTAGTGGAAAACCAGATGTTCGGCAATTTCCTTCAATAGGCTTTTGCAAAATCTGTCCGCAACATCCAACGCCATCGATATTTTGACTTTTTACGAACTCGACAACCTTATTTACCACAGCATTTTTTATATTTTTTCCCGCTTCCACAGGGGCAGAGTTCGTTGCGTCCAACTTTTTTTTCGGCTGTCGTTGGTTTTAATGGACTCATCAATCTTTCTAAATCGGTAATATCTTCCGGTTGATCCGGTTCCAATCCAATGGTATATTTCCAATTGTTTTCTTCAAATAGGGTTGCTACTTCTTTCATTTTTTCTTCTGTTTGTACACGAACAGCAGCCGGATTCTTTTCAGTCCCTAATTTTGCCGTTTTTTTAACGGCAAACATTCTTGCCCTCTTTTCCCCATCAAAGGTAGTTGCTTTCTTTGTACCATCAACAAATATTTTCCCCATCTTTTATCCTTTAAAGGTATTATAGGATTCAACTCCCGCCTGACCTCAATCGGCAGGAGCACAACTTGACGTCGACTGCAAGGCCAGAGCGGTCCCCCCAAACTGTTTTCTGTCAAGGTTTTCTTTTCGGTTGCTTGGCCAGCTTATTTTTTTCTTTTTGGTCCTGTTTGTTTGTCCTCTGTTTCTGGCCCTTGTCCTTATCCTTCTTGCCTTTGTCTCCCATTAGGTTATCTCCTTTCTCTGTTGTCCTTCATCTTTTCACCGCGAAGGCCCGGCGGTATTTTGCTGCGGTCCTCTATTTTATCCCCCGAATGGACCTTTTTTAAACATTTCCGCACACCAATATTTGGGGCTTAAAAACTTACTATAGGCTTAAAATATGTTTCTATATATATATTTTTTTTATTTGTATTATGTTCTCCGATTCCGCGCCATTTTGGGAAAACCACCCCTTTTTTGCCTCGAAAAACTAATTATAGGCCCATTTTAAGGGGTAAAATAGAAATATTCCCTGTCGGATTATTTAGTTAGCGTGGCCCGACCCCTCAAAAATCAATAAATGGTAACCTGAGTTTCTACTTTGCCTTGTATTGCGGCGGTCGCTTCTGCGCGAAGGCGCGCGCGCCTTCCATGAAGTCTTCGGTAGTGCGGATTTGGGTGGCGAGCTGTTTCTCCAGTGCCAGACCCTCTTCCAGAGTCATGCTGTAACCGCGGATCATGGCTTCCTTGGTGGCCCTGACGCCCAGCGGTCCGCGGGAGATAATGGTATTGGCGATTTCCTTGGCGGTGTCCATCAGCTTGTCACGCGGCACCACCCGACTCACCAAACCGACGCGAAGAGCCTCGGCGGCATTGATCCTGTTACCGGTAAGAAGGATCTCGGCGGCTATGGCCCTGGGGATGAAACGGGGCATCCTGATCGTGCCGCCGCCGCCGGGCATAAAGCCGATGTTGACCTCGGGCTGCCCGAATTGGGCATTGTCCGCAGCGATTCGGATATCGCAAGTCATCGCCAGTTCGCAGCCGCCGCCGAGGCAATAGCCGTGGATAGCGGCAATGAACGGCTTCCAAATGGTATCGGGACGAAGGGGTTTTTCGGGTACCCTGCCGGCCTTGGCCTCCTCGCCGGTGGCTGGGCGGAAGCCCTTGATGTCGGCGCCCGCACTGAAGGCCCTGTCGCCGGCGCCCGTGATGATGGCTACCCAGAGATCGTTGTTATCCTGGAAATCCTTATAGGCTTCTTGAAGCCCGTCCCGCACCTCGA
>JBEKPQ010000190.1:0-4128 GCA_049520575.1 Thermodesulfobacteriota bacterium
TGAATATAACACTATGCAGCCTCTTTTGAATGAGTTATTTGATATAACAAAAAAGCTGGCTAAAGAGGAAGGGTATACCATGATTCTGGAATCCAGCAGCGGGGTGGTTTATTTGGATAAACCTGTTGAAGATATCACTGAGAAAGTCATCAGACTCGCCAACGAACCCAAAAAGGAGAGTATAGAAAAATAGTCCATGTGTCCCTTAAGGACAGGGAAGAATCCTGTGCCACTCACGCTTTGAGTTCTCACCGTGGTTTTTGCTCACTTTCAAACCGTTAATTTTCGGAAAAATCGTTTTAAAATAGTAGTAGGTGTAATCTGTTTTAATGGACCACAGAAAAATCATTAATCCATCTCTCTATTTAATTTCTTACCACCCATCTTTTTAATAACCCTCCCCACCAGTTTTTGACCGGTATAAATCCCTTATTCCCCATATTAAACCAACAAAATACTTGTTAAATCTGTCATAACCTATTAATATACGACAAATAACAATCGTTTATGACGGACAATTTTTGATCATCTGTAGGAAACACTGAAACAAATCACAAGGTCTTTTTTAGAAAGGGCAATAATGAAAGACAACATCCTGATTATTCATCCCCGGGATAATGTGGCCGTTGCCTTGACGACGATGGCGGCTGGCGAGTCGGTTATCGTCCAGGGAAAGTTCGAATTCACGGCCTTGGAGGGAATACCTGGAAGCCACAAAATCGCCCTTCGTGATATTTCCGAAGGGGAAGAAATCATGAAATACGGCGAGACTGTGGCGGTCAGCACAAGATATATCAAAAAGGGTGAATGGGTCCATACCCATAATCTGGAAAGCCAAAGGATGAAGCGATGAAGGAAATCAAGGGCTATCTAAGAAAGAACGGAAAATTCGGCATCCGCAATCACGTTCTGGTTTTACCAACGGTTTCTTGCGTCAACGGGGTGGTCAATCGCATATCCAGGGAGGTGCCGGAAGCGGTCTATGCAACCCATCACCATGGATGCGGCCGGGGAGGGCCGAAGGATATTGAAATTTTATTCCGGATCCTTTCCGGCTTAGTGAATCATCCCAATGTGGGCGGTGTTGTCTTGATCGGGTTGGGTTGTGAGGTTTCCAACACGAAACATTTGTTCCCACTGATCCAGGGAGCCGGGAAACCCATTGAGATTTTTAATGTGCAGGAAGACGGAGGTTCCCTGGAAACAGCCAGGAAAGGGGCTGCTGCCGCCCGGCGCCTACTTGCGGAAATCAGTGTTCAACAAAGGGTTGCCCTGTCTTGGGATCAACTTTTAATCGCCATGGAATGCGGCGGTTCAGATGCCATGTCCGGCGTGACGGCTAATGTTGCTATGGGCGCCGTAGCAGACTCGTTGGTAGAGAAGGGGGCATCAGTCATTTTCGGTGAGAATACGGAGATGATCGGAACCACCCAAGTGCTGGCACGACGGGCCAAAGATGAACAGGTCGCCCAAAAAATCGAGAAGATGATCAGACGTGCCGAACAATTAACCCAGGATGTCCTGGGAGAATTGGCCGCTCTGGTCATCTCACCCGGGAATATGGATGGGGGCATGAGCACCATAGCCGAAAAATCTATGGGCTGTATTGTTAAAGGGGGCACGACCACCATTAATCAGGTCGTTGATTACGGCGAGGTGCCTACAGAAAAAGGACTAATCCTTCAGGATGGACCGGGCTATGATGGAGACTCCATGGCCGGACTGGCAGCCAGCGGTTCTCAGCTTATGTTTTTTTCTACCGGTCGGGGAACCCCTGTCGGTTTTCCAACCCTGCCGGTAATTAAGGTGGCCAGCAATACCAGGATTTACCAGGCCATGAAGGATGATATGGACATCAATGCCGGAAGTCTGATGGAAGGCCGACCTTTAAATCAATTGCGGGAAGAGATGTTTGATCTGATGATCCGGGTGATCAATGGGGAAAAAACCAAAGCGGAAGTCAACGGCATGGAGGTGCTTACCTTCATGACCATCCATCCACCCTTTTAAAGGTTTCTTAGTCGACTTATCTCTTCCTTAGGCCAAGATGATTATAAGCCCCAGACCTTGGCACAATCTCGGGCTCGTAACCAATGACGGCCCGTTGATTCGCCATTAAGCCCTGTATAGTTTCGTTCCGTTTCTACCTAGGGCCACCGGAAAAAAATATCTTCAAGTACGTTCATCAATTCTAACCCCTTTCTTTTAGTCTGAAAAAGCAAGCCCCCCGGGGAGCCTTGATTCCCTTTTTTAATCTCCATTCTCATCCCAATCCAAGACACTCATCAGTCGTCTGGCTGTCATTCCCTGGGTGGCTTCAGGTTTTAATCAGGTCTTTTAAATTTAAGTCCTTTTGAAGACTCCTTCTCGCCCTCTCGTGGGCATTCAATCTTAGATAATGTCTATTCCTCATTACAAGGAAGGACAAACAACAAATAAGTTTAATTTCACCTAACAGAAAAGGAGCAATTTACCATGAGAGAATCAAAATGCAATGCACCCCTGACCGTGGCTTTTTCAAAAGAAGCCTATAACCAAATCAAATCCATCACCGATCAGAAAAAGATCAGTATGGCGGAATGGGTCAGAACGGCAGTTTAAAAAACACTGGAAATGGAAGAATTGAATGTAACCGATAATCAAAATATTTATACAATGAGGGAGCATACCAATGGAAAAGGAAACTAAAATAGAAAAAGAGAAATTTTATTCAGAAGCTACCCTCTTCTTTGAAGCTATTTTTAATACGGCCTTAAAAAATCATATGGGTATGATTGAAATAAGGGCGTTTAAAAATGGAGATGTTGAACAGGATTTTTTTGATTCAATTGACGAAGCGGATTTCTATGCCTGGAAATTAATCCAGGCCGGATATGATGTCTATTTTGGTGTAAATCCCAGGATGCACAGAAGTGGTGATAAGGGGTCAATAGAGTATGTGGCCGCCTTCCATGTGGATTTAGATTATGGGAAAGAAGGGTATAAAAAAAGTCTATTCATAAAACCTATGAAGATGCTTTAAACGCCATATTTCAATTTAACCCAATTCCAACAATTATAATTCACAGTGGTTGGGGTTTTCATTGTCACTACGTCCTTAAAAGCCCTGTCAATGTGAAAGAAATCGGAATAAAAAATATTGAATCTATTAACCTCAATCTAATCACTCAAATGGGAGTGGATAGCGGGACACAGAATATTGACTGAATTTTAAGGGTCCCGGGTACTTATAATTTTAAAATCCCGAATAACCCTAGAGAAGTTCAGTTGATATTTCGAAATGGTCCTAAATATAACTATGATGATTTTCCTACTTACTTTCTGAATGCCCTGTTAAAAATATGAAAGATGAATCCCATAAGGGTATCGAGCCTGATATAAAACAAGTTAACTCAGTAAATTTAAATTTGAATGAACCGATAACGGGACAAGGGATAGATTATCATGGTCAGGATATTCCCATTGAAAATTTACCCATTTCAGAAAGGGTTAAATCCCTTGTTCTTCACGGTAATGATGGAACCTATCAATCTCGGTCTGAAGTTGAAATGGCTGTTGTCGCCGGATTAATAAATAAAGGGGTAAGTGAAACCCTCATTCAAAAAATTCTTGAAATTTATCCTGTTGGAGAAAAGTATCGTGAACACAACGATAAAGGCCTTGAACTTGAGCTGTCATCGCTCCTTTTTTGGCCATAGCCGCCTTCCTCCTTGGGGGTGACTCAGAGCTTATTCACATTGTCTAATTTTGGGGGACCACCTCATACTTATTTGGGTTTCTCTCGTCCTAAGACGAAATAGAGTTTCTTATTAAAAATGGGGATTAACAAAGAAATGATGATTAATTGAATTAAGGACAAAAACAGCATGATTGAGGTTTGATTTAGAACGAAGATAATCAAGGTATTGGCTCCGAGATAACTTAATATTTTGTTTGCCCTGGTATAGGTAGTTAGAATGGTCAGATAGATAATTCCCGCCTGAGCGGATAAGAAAAAAAATAAATTATCCTCTCCATAGTAATCAAAAGCAAAAGTAATCCCTCCACCGTTAAGATAACAGAATGCAAGACTAATGATTACCTCTGAAATAATAATCAGCGGTTTAAAATGGTCATCAAGGGAAGAGA
>JBEKPQ010000191.1:0-3810 GCA_049520575.1 Thermodesulfobacteriota bacterium
AAGACCTTTCTTGTGCAGTTGGTTGCTTGGAATATCCATATTATTTCCACCGAAGTGGAAATCCGTATTATGTCCCCCGAATAACGCTGAATAACGCTGGGTGATTAAGAGAGGGGAAGATGGTCAAAAGTGAATCCAGTGGACAACGTCCCCTCCCTCCTCAGTTCAAATGGTTCCATAAAATGGATTATACACGATTTTGTGGATAGTAAATAGGGGGATTTTTCTTTGGAGTGGGTTCATTAAATTGGAGAGGTCCGTCAATAATTAGCGTTTGAAATGTTGTATTTTTTCAAGAATGGAATTTTGAAGAGTTCAGCAATCCTTCAAACTGCCCCACTCCCCTTAATAAAAACCATCAGGTTGCTCAAAAATCCTATCAAAACCTCCAGAGTTCAAATAGTAATAAATTGGACAACCCGACTATTTTCAGTGAATGATATCTATTTATATGAAGATTTCAATGGCCATTACTTGCTTTCTTTGTCGGCCTTCCTGATCAGCAGGCCGGTCGTCGAAACCATTACTCTGAATTCTTCGGCTTTATTTAAACTAATATAAGTGGCCGATCCGTATTCGGCATCCAGCAGGGGCTTGAGAATCTCGAACTTGCGCCGGAGAAAGAACATGTCCACCGGCTTGTCTTTTGACAGGGTATAAACCGTGCGGTCCTTGGCCCTTTCATCGTCAAGAGTTTCATAGCGGCCGGCTGCCCGATCGAGTTCATAGGCAGTGTGTAACCCGAATAGGTTGGCGATGGGTTTCCACTTGAGTATATGAGCGTCCACATAAAGCTGATCACCGGCCAGAGAGAAAACCTTTTCGCTGCCGTCAGGCAAAACAAATCGGGCCGTAAACTTCTGCAGGCCGGTCGGCTCAATTTTCACCACCGCTGCCACTTCCTCTTTAGTTAAGGCGTGGTAGCCCTGGATGGATATGCTGATCGTACCAAAGAGGGCGGCTAATGACAGCATCAATAAAGTGAGGATGAAATTCCTGGTTGTGCCTAATAAACTCCTTTTCTTCAGGGCCAGAATGGCAGCGATGAGGCAGATCAGGCCGAGAAAAGCAAAAAACATGGCGATGATGACCAAAGGATTCCTCATGACCATTCTTTCCTTTCATTAATAATGGTTGTTGCCTGGTTGTATGAATAAATTGATCCAGGTTGCCAACCAATTTCTTTTAAAACAGAAGCAGCTAATTGATGAGTTTGCACACCTTGGCTTTCAAAAAATTATGAGTATTAATTTTGTGACCTTCATAATATAAAACCCCACCTCTCTCCTGAGAAATGGGGTCTATTATTTTTCCATTGGAACTCCTTGTTTAAAGGTTGCCAACAAGAAAACCTGGATAAGTTACTGAGGATTGCTTACCCCCTTATTGCCAAAAAGTCAATGAATTTCAAGTCCCTTTTCGTTGATTACTGTTTGATCTTGTGTTTTTTCTAAAAGGGAAATTTGAAGAGTACAAGGAAGAAGTCACCATTAAACTTGACATTGCCTGTATAGTCAAATCCTGACTTTAACAGCTATAATTTCAAGCTTTTAAACTTTTAACCTTTTATGTTATTTTTCTATTAAAACCTTAAATTCTTAAAAGTTGGACCTGGCTCTCTATCATGAGACCAGTTCAATTTCTTTTTATCCCTCCCTTTAATAGTCCCCTGATCCCTCTATACCCCTGCCACTAAGATTGAATCCACTGATACCGCCTTTTTTTGAAGATTACACCTACAAATATTGAACAGAGAATGAATAGAAAACGAATGATTACTGGTTGAAAGTGAACATAACGCTCGGCTCAGCCAGAGCCTTCTTTTTCGGGGATCCACTGCAGCCGGTTAATAATTTCCTCATACTCGAGGCTAAAGGCTGGTTTTGAGTTTTACAGAGAAGGTGGAAATGATTGGGAAGGAGGGCCCAGGCATAAATTTTTATGGCCTGCTTTTCAGCAAGTTCAGCCAGTCGGGAAATAAAATCTTCCCGATCTTCATCATTCAAGAAGATCTTCCTCTTTTCAATGCCTCGCCCCATGACATGATGCAAGACTCCCGGTGCGTCTAATCTGGCTGATCTGGGCATATCTTTCTTCTATACCATCAATTCCTTTTTGTTAAGCACGTTCTGCACGAACGTTCCCCTTTTCGAATCAGCAGAGGATTTGCCGGCATGTGTATAATTTTCTAGAATGAATATTCCAAACCGGCAGTCGCTCCGTGAAAAAGCACGCTGGAGCTGGAATTGACGCCAAGTGCACTCACAATATCCGGCGAAGTCGTATAAGTTTCCTGGATCTGTCCAGGCGCCAAAGCAACGCCTGCGAGCCAGAGCGCTTCGTAACCGACCTTTAGCGCAAGCCCCTTGGTAACTCGATATTTGCACTGCAAGCCGATTTCGCCAACGAAGGCGGCGTGGTTGGTCGAGGCGTCCGAGGGTCTCACGACCTTAAAGATACTGACCCCGGTTGACTCTGCTGCATGGTTGTAATACCCCCCTACCTTTACCAATCCGTTGATGGAGAAGCGACCGCACTCGAGTATCTTCCCATCCGCACCGATCTGGAGACCATAAAGATTGTTCGTCGTACTTGCATTCCAGAAGGGGGGAAATTCTCCAGTGGCTGGTACACCCCGTTGATTTTCAATCCGTGCGACATCAAGAAGATTGTTGTTCTGATTTATCTTCCATAAAGGCTCAATGCGATCTGGGGGTGGTATGGTACCCTGGAGATTCTCATGCAGTTGTAGCCAGCGGAATCCGGCAAGCATGGTTACCCGGCTGGAGAGATTCCATCGCAAGTTAGCCTCTACATTATAAAGTTCCGTGGCGTAGTCCCATTGCATTGCCTGGTATGTGAAATCTTGAGTTTGATAAAAGCTGCCGGGAGCCTTCATCACCAGCCAGTTTGGTGGATTGTCGGGCCCAACGGCACTGACGCTGCTCCAACCATTGACCTGAAAATACGACAATTCCAGATCGAAGCTGGAATCCCCATGGCGAATCAAGCCTAGTCTCAGTCCAGGGGAAAAGCCCTGATTTAAATCGTTGCTGTTGAGAGCTTGAGTGCCGGGGGTGGTTGGCACGTTTGAGAATGACACCGTGCCCGGGACTCGTTCAACGAGTGTTCGACTTGCGCCGCCGACTCGGTCCAAGATGATGGTTTCTGCTGAGACAGTCCATCGCAAAGGGCTATACGACTTGGGGCCTCCTGCATCGTGGCGGTCAGCATCCCCCGGTCGGTCAACCGGGACCTGGGAAAGAGGCGGAGGCAAATCTCGACTATCAGTCGATTTGCCTATTGAATTCTCGCGGTCTCCCGCTGAGACAGTTACTGTGAGGAGTACCATAACGATCAGAGCGCAGAGGAAATGGGAGGTGATTATACCAAGTAATCTAAAGAAGGTCTTCATGGTTTCTACCCTCATATGGCGAATCTGTTGGACTTGGTGGTGGACCTCATCTTCTACGACACGACGAGGTAAGGGTTAGCATCCGCTTTGATCTTCACCTATCTCCGAATCCCCATGGCGCTCATTCACAGAACCTGGTAGACTTTCTTGCCGGTCTTAGCGGTCTTGGCCAAGACGGCAAATACATTCTTTCCGGCAGCAGACCAGTAGTTCTTGACCAGCCAACGCGCCGATTAATGATAAAATGATAAGACATTGCTTTAGAATAGGAAAAGTATAAGGCAAGAAAAAGATCGGGGCAAGGGAAAAGAGGCGCTTCCCTAAAGAATCGCTCTCTTCGTGAGCTCAAGGGGCAAGGAGAAAAACAGGGCGGAAGACCTTTCTTGTGCAGTTGG
>JBEKPQ010000192.1:0-3722 GCA_049520575.1 Thermodesulfobacteriota bacterium
CGTGGAAGTGTTTTATAATCGTCAGAGGAGCCATTCAGCCCTAGGGTACAGAAGCCCGGAGCAGTATGAAAAGCTCCTTAATGAAACTTAACCATGTGTCCACTTTGAGGGGGAAGGTCAAACGGTAATCAACAAAAAGGGACTTGAAATTTATTAACTTTTTGGCAATAGAATGGTACGAATTCGAAAGTAAATAGATTTAGTTTTCTTGTTGGCAACCTTTAACTAAGGAGTGTCGATGTAATTATGGACCCCATTTCTCAAGAGAGAGGTGGGGTTTTTATTGAACTATTAATCGACAATAACAAATTCTTGTGAGGGTCGGGACCAGTTGATGCTTAACAGGGTTGCTAAACTTAGAAACAAACCGCCCTGTATTTTATTGAAATTTCGTTAGCTGCTGGGAAATGCGGTGCTCTTTAAAGGAAAATCGTAGCTACACGGGTAAAATACTATGAACACTTTCACCAAGAAAATACTGTTACTGCTTTTCTCACTGATTATATTATCACTGACCCTGCCGCGCCTCATCCTTAATTATGGTTTCGAGCGTGATACGGTGAGAGGAGTTTTAGCTGCCGACCACTTTGTTAAAACAGGCATTTATATACCTTCACGCCTTCCAGGCAACCCGCTGTTTGAATACGTACTGGCCGCGATTGCGCCTTGGGGGAAGCACGTTGCCACAAATACCTTTGTGCTGCTCACTTATTGCCTGGCACTTTGGGCTTTCAGCTGCCTTGCAAAAAAATACAATCACGCATTGCTTCTGATACTTCTTTTTGCGGCAACTCCTTTAATCTTGTTATACGCCGTCACTACCAAGGATTATATCTCGGGACTAGCGCTGATCTTGTGTGCCTATATAGCTGTGCAAAAGGATTATGTGGCGTTATCTTTTATATTGACTGGTTTAGCCGCGGGCATGAGACTTTCCAACTTCCTTTTCTTGGTGCCGCTTGCCCTATTTCTGTTAATGAACCGTCAAAAGCTGCTCAAGATTATTGCCCTAACCATGCTCGGCCTCTGCGTAGGTCTTGTTCTTTATCTTCCGGTATTATCACGCTATGGATTACAAATGTTTATTATACCGCCTTCCCATTTAAATCCGAAAGATTATCTTTTTAAGACTGCATATAACCTGATCATGCTTTTTGGTCCCATTACATCTCTGGGTATCGCAGGGATGTTTCTTTTGAACATAAAAAATATCAGGCAAAGCGTTGTTCAAAACATGCCATCTTTCATCCTCGAAGCATCGACAGTTATTCTTTTTATAGTTTTATTCCTGCGTCATTCCGATCAAACTGCTTATCTGATCCCTGTAATCCCCTTTGCTTATCTGATCTTCGCACAAATATTTTCTCACAAACAACTGATGCTGGTGGTGGTTCTCGTGATCTCTTTTGCCTTCTTTACGGTAGAACTAAAAGGGGGAGACTCCGGCCACAGGAAGATAACCCCCTATCTTTCATGGGGAATATTGGTAAAAGATTACCAAAACCGAAAAAGCCTCAATGATCTGCGGCGGGCAATGACACACTACGCATGGCCGGATAAAACATTTATTTTAACCGGCGCCGGACCGATAGTAACTTATAATAACCCGGGACTTGAACCGTCTTCACTAAAAACAATAATTCCCGGTTCTCCTCTCGGACACGTATGGGAATCAGTCAATGTGCAAAAGATCAAAGATAAAGATGTTTACTTTGTATACGCTCTTTCTGAAGATTTGGCTAAAGCACTGCAGAAAAAAGGATACACCTTGTATATATTTTCAGAGGGTGCACCCGGTATTGTCATGAATGTCTACAAGTACGATCCGTACCGCATCGGCATACAAAAACTTGATGTTTTCTGCGATAAACCATTTTACCGTCAGAGATAGTTCCTGTTCCAAAATTGTTTTTTTTCTTTGAATCATTTTACCCCTGATCCAATAAACACGAGACACTTCCGCTGCATCGAAGCAGGAGACTATTTCATTTTTCCAGTTTCTCCGGTTATTACGATTTCTAAGCCAGAGTGGCTAGAAAATGCGGTCGCTATCTCTTAAGAACTAAAACAACTTATAGGGGCAGGTCAGTAAGGATAATCCCCTGATCCAGACGGAAGATGAAGTTCCCGAACTTCGAAATCGCCGAGTCGTAGTGATGATCCGTTAAGGAGACTCAAAAAGCTTGAGTCGAGAGGCGGTCCCTACCTTTTCTTGCATATTTCTAATTCCGTAATCGTTAAGTTATAGGGCCAGCTTTTTTGAAGAGTAGTTGGTGTACTCGTTAGCCATCAGATAGGTTGACACTACCTGTCCGGTGAATTATCGTTCTAAGAATTTTATTCGACCTTTTGATTATGAACGGTAGCAAAATGGTAGCCAAACCAAAACTACATAAAAAAAGGAGTTAACTTTTTTAGCTAACTCCTTAATTTTTCATGGTAGGCACGATGGGTCTTGAACCCATGACCTCTACCGTGTCAGGGTAGCGCTCTCCCCCTGAGCTACGTGCCTGTATGCTGAATTCTTTTTAAACAATTCTGCCCGTAAGTGTCAAGTAAAAACCCCGATCGAAATTTAGTAAGATTTTTTGTCTTCGCCTAACTCCTGATCACAGACCAAGGAAAATCAGGTTAATATTTTTAGGCCCGAATAGATGTAATGGAACCCTGAAAAAAGGGTTAAGATTAAGGTCACCAAAACCAATCCTTGTTTCACCCAAGGGTCAAAATGAACATACCCGGAAGACAGAACGAGCAAAATCAAAAGCAATTGAAAAACCGTGTTCATCTTGCTGGAGATGGTGGGGTTCATCTCAAAACGGACTTGAGTAAGAAATAAGATACTGACTCCCAAAACAATCACTACATCCCGGCTGATAACAATCACCGCAAGCCAAACCGGTATCTCCTTCATAATGGCCAAGGCAATAAAAGCCGTGGACAATAACAATTTGTCGGCAATGGGATCCAATAAAGAACCCAAATAGGTCTTCTGAGAAAACCAACGTGCAATTAGTCCATCCAATCCATCGGTTACCGCCGCCCCGGCAAAAACCCACAGGGCCTGCTTAAAAGAACCGTTGATCAGCAGGATTGCAAACCAGGGTATTAAAATAATTCGAATCAGGGTTAATACATTAGGGATGGTCATGGTTTTCTGTCTGCTTTAAAAATTTTAAAATGTTTAATCTTATTTTATCAAATTCCTGGGGAGAATACCAGGTCAAATTCTCTTCCTTGGCCAGCCAGGTCAATTGTCTCTTGGCATAACGGCGGGTATCCCTCTTGATCAAATCGACGGTCACTTTTAAATTTCGAATCCCTTTAATCGCTTCCACCAGATGACGGTAGCCCAAGGATTGCATGGACTTCAATTCAGGGGCATATCCTTTTTCCAATAACCCCTGGACCTCGTCAAGAAACCCTCTGTTCATCATGGCTTCTGTTCTTAAGTTGATATTCCGATAGAGGACTTCCCGTTCCATAGAAAGACCGATCCAGAGGATCTCAAAATCCGGTTCGGCCTCATGACCCCACTGCTGCCATTCCGAAATGGGACGACCAGTCAATTCCAAAACCTCCAGGGCTCGGATCAACCTAAAGGTATCCCTGGGATGGATCCGGCCCGCGGCCAACAGGTCGTTTTTTCTGACTTCTTCCCAGAGAAATTCAGGGCCGTGTTCTGAAGCGGCTTTTCTCCATCTTTGCCTGATCTCTATGGT
>JBEKPQ010000193.1:0-3678 GCA_049520575.1 Thermodesulfobacteriota bacterium
TCCTTAGTCCTCTCATGACAGTCTCCTCCTTTTTCTTAGTCAGAATAAACAGCTCCAGACAAGGAGGTTATCTTTCTTCCTCGCGCCCTTCATTCATCAACTACAATATAGCAAGCTGTAATCTTCAAGGCTCTAATTTGAATAAAACGGAAGAGTTCAAATAGTAATCGAGATCAAGTCGGCTGGAGATTTGAACCTCGTTCGGCCAGGGTGGAGATGGAAGGAAATTTCATCCCCAAAAGTGGAATTCTATGGGAAAAAAAGGATTTTTTTTACTACATGAAAAGAATATCTTTTGGATAAGTCATAAAATATAACGAATAGTAATATGTTATTAAATTACAATTTATTGGACCAAATACAACCCTATTATTTATCTTGTTATGAGGAGAACTTCACTTGGACCCACTAAGGTAGAAGTGAACAAAACGAGGTGGTGTGAAAAAATGTTCGGACCCTACTTTTTAAGAGGATATCAGGACCTGCCCGTAATAATTTTGTTCGGGAGGTAGGCCTCTGTTTTCCAAGGAAAGGGTCAGTGCTCGATAATCCTCTTTTCCCTTTCGATGCAGGGAGATTATGAAACGAACGATATCCATCGCAAAGACCCCTTCTAAGGCCATTTGGGTCAAAACTTCAAGAC
Source organism: Thermodesulfobacteriota bacterium (assembly GCA_049520575.1). Classification (GTDB taxonomy): domain Bacteria; phylum Desulfobacterota; class RBG-13-43-22; order RBG-13-43-22; family RBG-13-43-22; genus RBG-13-43-22. The sequence continues at coordinate 644 of JBEKPQ010000193.1, forward strand.
AAGTCCGGAAATCATATGCCCGGTTTCGATATGGACGAGGGGAGATTAGGGCATCATAAACATCGCAAACTGCCACTATTTCAACATTCCGGTCTGAAAGGGTGATTCCAAAGGGATACCCAGACCCATCCATTCGTTCATGGTGTTCCAAGGTTACTTCGGTAGCCAGGGTTTTAAAATGTCCCTGGTAATAACTCAATAAGATTGATCCTATGAATACATGATGCTTGATCCAGCTTCTTTCCTCAAGGGTCAAGGGAGTGGCTTTTTGAAGAATATCCAAAGGAATCCCGACCTTTCCAAGATCGTGCAAAGGTCCCATGGAAGCTACCAGCCGGCTCTCCTCAAGGTTGCTCAGAAGATTCAAGGCCGTATGGGCGGTCAGGACAAAAACCCGGATGGAGTGCCAATAGGTATAGGGATCCATATCCCTAAAGTAATGGAGGACTTCTAAAATTAAGGTATGAATTGTTGTTTCCGACATGGCCTTTTGCAAGTAGCCTTTTAGGCCTTTCCCTCGAAATAGGTCCTTAAGCGGGAATTCGTTAAAAGTCTGATTTATATCTTGCCAGAGGGTTAAAAAATCCTGCATGGGGAGATAAGGCTTGGCCCTCGGTGCTCCTCGGCTTATTTTTCGAAGGAGTTGGTTGGAAAAAATCTCCCCTTTTTGGACAATAACAGCCCCGTCTAAATCTTGGACCTCGTAAGAGAGAGGGATTTCCTTGGGGACTGAAAACCGGGTACCATGCTTTGAATTCTTGGTCATCGTTTTACTCTTTTTTCCTAAACAAAGGGAAAGAACAAGAATACCCAAAAAAGTTTGGGTGGGTTTTTTGGGGTTGATTACTTGCCATGACAAATTGGTATTGTTTTATTATACCCCTCTTAGGGGGATAAAGCAAATTTTGACTTTTATCCTTAATATCTTGGAGTTAACCTTGCGGACACTGCCAAGAGGTTTAACAACTTCTATCTTGTAATTCTCAAAATTCGATTTTGAAAAAATCAGAAGAGTACAAACGGTAATCAACAAAAGTGGTTTGAAGTTTATTGACTTTTTATCAATAAAATGGTAATAAATCCTTCGTAAATTGATTTAGTTTTCTTGTTGGTAACCCTGTAAATAAAGGAATTCCAATAGAAGAATAATAGACCCCATTTCTCCCTTGAGATGTGGGGTTTTTTATTGTGAATGCCTCAACTGGAGATTTAAAAAATGAACGATAACAGGAAGACCAAAGGGCAACTGATCCAAGAGTTGGAAGATCTTCGCCGGAGGATTGCTAAACTTGAAAAATCAGAAACCGGGCGCATGCGGCCGGAGGAGGCGTTGCGGGAACGTGAAATCCAATTAAAGAACCTTTTTTCCTGGGTGCCAGGAATGATTTATCAGTTTACGAAGAGGCCTGACGGATCATATTGTGTGCCGTTCACCACAGAAGCCATCAAGGATATTTTCGGATGTTCACCACAAGATGTACGCGAGGATTTTTCTCCAATAGCCAAAGTGATATTGCCCGAGGATTTCGATAAAGTAGTTGGCTCCATTGAATACTCAGCGAAACATCTAACTATCTGGACATGTGAATATCGAGTACAAATTCCCGGCCAGACAATCAGATGGATTTTGGGCAAATCATCACCTGAGAAACTGGCTGATGGTAGCATAACTTGGTATGGCTTCAATACCGACATCACCGAGCGCAAGCAAGCAGAGGAGGATCTTAAGATAAAGGAAGAGGAATATCGTCTCGTTGTTGAGAATGCGACAGAATCGATTTCTATTGTCCAAGAGGGAAGGCTAAAATTTGTCAATCCTGGAGGCGTTAAAATACTTGGATACCCTCCGGAGGTGTTAACCTCAAAGCCTTTTATTGAGTTTATCCACCCTGATGATCGTGAAATGGTAATGGAGCGTAATATCAAGAGAATGAGAGGTGAAGAAGCCCCCCCGATTTATTCTTTCAGGGTTGTCAGAAGAGATGGAGTGGTCAGGTGGGTTGAGGCTAATGCAGTTGTTGTCCCATGGAAGGGGAAACCTGCTGCTTTAAATTTTCTGAATGACATCACCGAGCGCAAGAGATTAGAAGAAAATCTGGAAAAAGAACGGCAGGACCTTAAGCTCATTCTCGATACTACGCCGATCATAGTTTTCTATAAAGATAAAGAAGGGAGATTTTTACGCGTCAATAAGATATTTGCCGAAGCGCTTAACATGCCTGAAGGAGATTTTGCAGGAAAAACAGTTTTTGACTTTTATTCCCTTAAGATTGCACAAGGCATGACAGACGATGACCAAGAGGTTCTACAATCACGACGTCCTAAACTCAAGATAATAGAACAATATGAATCTGCAAGCGGCACAAGGTGGGTAAGGACAGATAAGATTCCGATTTGTGATACGAATGGCCTTCCGGTCGGTCTAATAGGGTTTGCCCAGGACATCACCGAGCGCAAAAAGGCCGAGGAGGCTCTTAAGGCAAGCGAAGAAAGATACCGCACCATTATTGAAACCATTGAAGACGGGTATTATGAAGTGGACCTGGCCGGCAACCTGACCTTTTTCAACGATGCCATGACGCGAATCAATGGCTATACCAAAGAAGAAATGCTGGGGATGAACAGTCGAGGCTATACCGATGCAAAAAATGCCAATAAGATCTATCAGGTCTATAATCGGGTATATCGCACCGGAGAACCGGCCAAAGGCATCCAGTATGAAACGATTACCAAAAATGGAGAAAGGAGAAACGTAGAAAGTTCCGCATCGTTGATCAAAGATCCTTCAGGCAAACCTATCGGTTTTCGGGGCATTGCTCGAGACGTTAGCGAACTCAGGCAGGCAGAGAAGGCCCTACAAACCAGCGAAGAACGCTTTCGTGTGGCCGCCGAAAGTTCCAATGATTTTATTTATGAATGGGATCTCCAATCAGGTCGAATTGATTGGTTCGGTAAAGCCATTGAACGACTTGGTGATATGATAGGTAAAATTCCTGATACCAATGCCACCTTTGTTAAAAGTATTTATCCTGATG
>JBEKPQ010000194.1:0-3658 GCA_049520575.1 Thermodesulfobacteriota bacterium
GCTTGCTCAAAAAGGCGGCCTAAAGTATGATGAGACAGGCGGGGAGATCATCGTTTTCTTCCATTGAGGCGCTTAAGCGACCTCCTATTTCAGAATACATGACTCCCCGTCCACATCCTAACTCCAATTAAGCAAGGTCAAAGCGTCTCTCGGACGACTTTCGAATCACAAGGGTTGGGTAGGATGTCACCGATCGATGGGGAACTCGCCTGGTAAGCCAAATTCAATAACGCCTTAAAAGATAAAAAACACTTGACTGGAATAAACAAGGAAGAACTTCTTCGGATAGCCCTCGATCCCCAATAATTTTCATAGTTCAGTTTCAATGGTTTTTAATTCTACCACTAATGGGTATGGGTGCCATAGGCGAAACGGTTGCTCCTGAATTCACTGGGATACTTGAAATCCAAGGAAATCAATTTGACCATCTGTCTGCCAAGATCCCAGGCTGCCTTCATACCCTTTTCCCTCTTCTTTATGTCGCCTTTATCCGTTGCGTATGCGGCAACAAAGTTGGCCGGGAGCATTTGACGAGTGGCCATAAAAAAATATAAATCTTTAGTTGCATCTATCAGTCCGAGGCTTCCTGCCACAACAACGATCCCCCCCACCTTATTGGTTAAGCTCCTTCCAGGTTGGTTCAATGCAAGTGTGCGGTCCATAATTGTTTTAGCCTGAGCTGTCATTGAATAAACGTAGATTGGGGTACCAAAGATAATTCCGTCTGCTTCTACGAGCTTGTCGTATAAAATTTGCATATCATCTTTAATGTGGCATGCACCTTTGCCAATACAAGACCAGCATCCATCGCATGGTTTTATCTTTTTACCCGAGACACTAAAGAGTTCTATCTCTGATCCTTCATGTTCTGCACCTTTGAGCACTTCCTCTAGCATGATAACAGTGTTTCCTGTTTTTCTTGGGCTGCACGAGAGGCCTAATATTTTCATGTTCGTACTCCTTTCTACTAATCTTCCAAAAATATTATCATCGGTAGATGATCCAAGACTCTTCCGGAAGATAAAAGTATCTGCCATTCTTTCACTCGGCTGGTGGATAGGTCCCATAGGCGGCGAGTGTATTTTTTTTACTGGAATCGATTTTCAACGCTTCGAAGATCGTCCCCAGGTCCTTCTGGCTTGACAGATAAGTATAGGTAATGACCCCGCCGAGGAGACCGGAGGATTCTGTCTCAATGCCAATCCTGTGGAATCCTGAGATCATCTCATCGTGGTCTTCTGTCTGGCCGAAACTCAGGTGATGAATCCCCTGCCCTCTGGTTTTTAAGAATTCCATGTAGGTGCTTGGTCCCTTAACAGGCTGCAGCAGTTCGATCTGCAGGTCACCAAACTGGGCGATGGCAACCTTGATATGAAGATTGACATCATGATGTATGGTGATGCCGTGCAGAGTGACATCAGTCAGGTGGGGTGGTTTAAAGTCGAGGAAAATCCAGGGGCCAATACCAAAAAGTTCCCAGTAGTTTCTGGCTGTTTCTTCAGAATTCTGAACTACGATCCCCAGTTGCTTGATTTCCTTTCCCTTAACATTGATCGCACCGCTATCCGGGTTGTTATATGTCCCCCAGGATCGAAGGGGCCCCGACGGTCGGGAGATGGGGTTGACCACTTCAAATATGGTTCCTAGCGTTTTTTGGGTGGCCAGATAAGTGAAGGTGCTGACCTCTCCTGCCAGACCCTGCATCTCGATGCCTATACCCCTGGCGGTCAGACTTGAGACAATCTGATCATGGTCTTCTACTGCCCCGAAACTTACATGGTGGATTCCTTCCCCTTGTTCCTTTAAAAAAGAGAGGTGAGTGCTCGGTCCGTATAAAGGTTGGATGAGCTCCATCTGTATCTTGCCCAAATAGGCAATGGCTATCCTGAGGCCACAGTCCATGTTCCTCAGGGTTTTACCGTACAAAATGAAATCCTTGGCCTTACCCTCTATGAAGCTCCAGGGGCCAACACCAAAGATTTCCGAATACCGTTTAACCATTTTCACGGCATCACGTACCACGAAGCCGATTTGAATGATCGATTTACCCCTTACATCCACAACTGATTGTACGTCTTTACTAGTTCCCATTACCAACTCTCCCCTGTTTCCATTGTTCTTATTTGGGAAGAGTATAGGTAAAGAAAAAGACCCGGTCAATGAGAAAAAAAGGGCTAAAGGCAAAGGGACGGAGGGGTCTTAGGAAGGAAAAGGGACTATGTAGGTCTGGACTTTACCAAAAGAAGGGGAAGGGGGAAAAGAAGAGGAAGACCCTTCCTGCTTGTGGACTTCACCTACTGCTCTTCAAAAAAGCTGGCTACAAAAATTAACGATTACGGATGGAAATATGGAAGAAATAGCTGGACTTCCCCGGCCTTGAACTTGAGGTGTCATTGCTCCTTTTTTGGCCAAAGCTGCTCCCTTGATTTAGGTTGACTCAGCGCTTATCACATTGGCCAATTTTTGGGGAACCTCAATCTTCATAAGGGCTGGTCAACTCTTGCCAGGAATACGGTTTCTTGACCTCTCGGTATGGACTTGTCAGTGTTTTGGGCTCCTCGCCGAATTTTCCATAAAGTTGTTGATAATTTTCAGGATCCCAATACCATCTGGGATACCTGGTGACATCAGACCATTCATAAGAAGATCTCCGTAAGGTCGGATCCTGAATCTCTTGGTTTTGTAAAGGATAATTAGGATTATAGACATAGGGATTATAGACATAGGGATTATAAGCAGAGGGATTATAACCGGAACCCCCTTGGGTAGGATTATAGGCATAGGGACTATACATTGAATTGTAACCCGATTCACTGTGACCCGGTGCCCGCGGCGAGGCCGGCAGACTTGATGTCATCCCCAAAGTAATTATGAAAATAAAAATAATAAACCCTTTTTTCATCATGAACTCTCCTTCTTTATGTAGTTAAGGATAGTTGTCAAGAACCAAAATTAATTTTTAATAACTACCTTGCCAATAAAAACCCCCACCTCGCTATTGAGAAATGGAGTCTCTCATTTTTCTATTGGGACTCCTTTATAAGAAGGATATCATCAAAAAACCCTCATTAATATAAAAAAATTATACCCTAAAATTAGTAAAAAGTCAATGAAATTTAACTCATTTTCGTTGATTACGGTTTGAAATCTTGTGTTTTTACAAAAAGGGAACATGAAAGGAAGAAGTTATCATCATACTTGACAATGTCTGTATAGTCAAATCCTGACTTTCACAAAGTAAGTGAACGGGTTATGTCAATTGTCAATATGAAAGAACGGCCCTAATTACATCTCCCCTTGGACCTGAAGCCCAAGAGTACGAAAAACGGCCTTTTTACTCTTGAAAAGCTCGTTATAGATCCGATTCAGGTGTCAGCATGCCATGTCAGATTAAATATTTCGCCTGGCCCGACCTCATTTGACACTTATTCTAATATTTCACAACCCAAGCCGCGAACGCTTCCATGAACTTTACGAGAAATTCCCGAGTTGCTTCATTCTTAATACTTCCATCCGCATCGAAGAGCTGCGCAGCACCGCCGATATAGGCCTCAGGCTGCGGCATGGCGGGAATATCCAGGAATACCAGAGATTGCCGGAGATGATGATTGGCGCCAAAGCCGCCAATTACTCCCGGTGAGACGCTTATCACCGCACC
>JBEKPQ010000195.1:0-3576 GCA_049520575.1 Thermodesulfobacteriota bacterium
CCAACTGACCGAGGCTTCAGCTCCACCCATCCGCCCCATAACCATTGGTGTCGGAGATCAGGCACTAAAGATAGGTGGAGAGACGGTTCTCTTCCGACATGAAAAAACGTTTTATAATCCTACCGGTTTGGCAGCCCTGCTGACCACTGATATGGGAGAAGATGTCATTTCGGCTAAACTGAAAAAATGGGACACCTATCAGTATGAGCGGGTCGGCCTGACCTTAAGGCCTGAAATGGTGGCCATTAAAGATATGGCCGGTGATAGCGGAAAATTCAAGAAGACGGTTCAACAGGTTTTTGAATCCAGCAATTTCAATCTCATCCTGATGAGTGAAAGGCCTGACGTCCTGACAGAAGGCCTTTCGGCCTGTCCCGGCGGCAATCCCCTGCTCTATGCTGCAACTAATGAAAATTGGGAGGCCATGGCTGATTTGGCCAAAGGGGCCAAGTGCCCTCTGGCCGTCAAAGCAGACGGTTTGGATGGATTGATTTCCCTTACCGGTAAACTGACCCAGACCGGCCTGAATGATCTGGTCCTGGATTCCGGGGCCAGGAGTATCAAACAGGTTTTTGAGGACCAGATCGCCATTCGCCGGGCCGCTCTTTCAGGAAAAGAAAAAGGGCTTGGTTTCCCTACGAGGTGCCTGCCTTTTGAAATGGCCAGGGATTTGGAAATGGAGACCCTGATGGGCGCCGTGATGGTGGCCAAATACGGCGGGCTGGTGGTCTTTTCTGATTTTGAAGGTGAGTCCATCTTCCCCCTTCTTCTGGAGCGGTTGAATATCTTTACTGATCCGCAGCGTCCCATGACCGTGACCGAGGGGGTCTATGAGATCAACGGGCCGGACGAAAATTCCCCGGTCTGTGTCACCTCCAATTTCTCGCTGACTTATTTTATCGTTTCCGGGGAAATTGAAAGCAGCCGGGTGCCTACCTGGTTGTGTATCATGGATACGGAAGGCCTGTCGGTCATGACGGCCTGGGCGGCTGGAAAATTCGTCGGCGATGCCGTGGGGATTTTTATCAAAAAGAGCGGAATCACCGATAAAATCAAACACCGCAATCTGATTATCCCCGGATATGCAGCGGGCATTGCCGGGGATCTGGAAGAGGAATTGCCGGGATGGAAGATCAAAGTCGGCCCCCGGGAAGCGGCCCATATTCCCAGGTATCTCAGAGAGCTGAAATAAATTTTAAGGCTAAAGGCTGAAGACTGAAGGATAAAAAAAGTTCAAAGGAAAAACCTTTGAACTTTCTGCGGAAAAACTCATTGTTACAGGTTGCTCAAAAAGGTACAGATATAAGGCGCCCGAAGTCCCGAGGAATGAGTCGTACATTGAAGTACGTCGCAAGGACGAGGGATGAGGGCAACGCAATAAATGGGCCTTTTTCAGCAACCTGTTAAGGGAAAGAATATGATTACCATCGGAGAAAATCTCAATCTAATCAATAAAGGGATCGGCCGGGCCATAAAAGAAAAAGATCCTCTGCCTATCCGACAGATGGCCGAAAGACTGGCTCAGGCCAAAGTGGATTTCATTGATATTAATTTAGGACCGGCCAGAAAGGGCGGGGGAGAGCTGATGACCTGGGTGGTTCAAACCGTTCAGGAAGTCACCGATATCCCCTTGTCCCTGGATACCTCCAATATTGCCGCCATCGAGGCCGGCCTTAAAGTCCACAAGGGCAAGGCCATCATTAATTCCATCATGGCCCGGCCGGAAAGGTATTCGGTCATGATACCCATCTGCAAACAATACGAGGCCTACATGATCGCCCTGATGTGGGGGCCGGAGGGTTTACCTCGGGACGAGAACGAACGGGGGGCCTTGGCTGCTGAACTTCTATACGCCGCCAATGAAAGCGGCATTCCCAACGAAGATATCTTTGTGGATCCCATTATCACACCGGTCAACATTCAGCAGCAACAACTCATGAGTACCCTGACCTTTATGAATATGCTTCAAGACATCGCCCCGGGAGTCAAGTCCACTTGCGGCCTTTCCAATAACTCCAATGGCGTCCCCGATCATCTGCGGCCTATTCTCAATCAAACCTATATGATCATGCTGGAAAGAAACGGCATGTATTCCTGCATCCTGGACGGGTTTGATGCCAAGATTCTGGAAATCGCCCGCGGGCAACGGCCGGACATTATGGAGATCGTTCATAAGGTCATGGACGGGGAAAGTTTGGATATGGGCGGTCTTAGCCAAGAGATGCAGGATTATGTCAAAACAGCTAAGGTCCTCTTGGGCCACATCCTTTTTTCCGATTCCTGGCTGGAAATATAAATTTCAAATCAAATTTTTTCTTTTAACCTGATGGCCATTTTCTTATCGGAAATGGCCGTTCGGGTTCCCAATTTCTCCTTGATCCTGTTTATTCCTTATTTTATACTCTACCCATTTAAAAGCCATTTCTTATCGAAAAGGTATGATTCTAAGTAAGGTCGAAGAAAGAAAACATATTCCCAGGAGGGCAAAATGGCCTTAAAAAGTCCGGAAGAGTATATTTCCAGTTTACGTCAGATGAAGCCCCGAATTTTTGTTCAGGGCAAAAAAGTGGAAAGTGTTGTCGATCATCCCTTGCTGCGGCCGGCAGTCAATACCTTCTGCTTAACCTACGAGATGGCTCAAGATCCCAAATACCGGGAGCTGATGACCACCACCTCGCACTTGACCGGCGAGATCATCAATCGATTCAACCATATTTATCTAAGCCCTGATGACCTGGTTAAGAAACTCGAAATGGTCCGAACCTGCTCCCAAAAAGCCCTTTGTATCCTGCGCTGTATGGGAGGGGAAGCCTTGAATGGCATTGCCGTCGGAACTTTTGCCATTGATAAGAAAAAGGGGACAAATTATTACCAGCGGTTTGTCCGCTTTGCCAAACATTTTCAAGAAGAAGATCTGATCTGCGCCCAGGCCCTGACCGATGTCAAGGGGGACCGTTCTCTCCGCCCCTTTCAGCAGGCCGACCCCGACCTTTTCGTAAGGATCGTTGACAGGCGTTCGGACGGCATTGTCGTGCGGGGGGCCAAAGACCATATCACCGGGGCCGCTGCTTCACACTATATCTTTGCCATGCCCTCCCGTACCCTCACCGAAAAAGATAAAGATTATGCCGTGGCCTTCGTGGTCCCCTGTGACGTGGAGGGACTCACCCATATCGTCAGCCCAACACTCAAGACTCCGGACCTCCAGGAGGACCGTCCGGCCAGCTCAAAATACAGTACAGTGGAATCCATGCTTATCTTTGATGATGTGTTTGTGCCCTGGGAAAACGTCTTTATGTGCGGCGAATGGGATGCCATGGAACCGATGCTCCTATCCTTTGCCACCACGCACCGGCACAGCCGTTGCGCCTGCAGCAGCGGGGTTACCGATATCTTAACCGGTGCCAGTTCTCTCATCGCCAAGTATAACGGTTTAGAAAAGGTCAGTCATATCCGGGACAAGCTGATTGAACTGTCAGCCGCTGCCGAGACCTATTATGCCAGCGGCCTGATCTCTTCGATTCTGGCGACCAAGACGGAATCGGGCTATTATTCGCCCAGCATCCTGCATGCCAA
>JBEKPQ010000196.1:0-3501 GCA_049520575.1 Thermodesulfobacteriota bacterium
AGGCACTGCATCAAAGGCTTTCCGCCTTTCGTATCCGGCGCAGGCAGTTTAATCGGAGCAAGTTCAGAAGCGATGGATGTGGAAACGAAACAAACTAAAACAACAATGCTTAATAATATTTTCTTCAGCATAATACCCTCCGATAATTTCATGATTATTTATAAAAAGGATGCTGACCTTATTTATCGCCCTCCCGCCAAGGCAGATACGCGTCATCATCTATGAGTATTTTTGATAAAAAATTCCTTTTCTTGGGAAGAGTATAAGGCAAGAAAAAGACTGGAGCAAGGAGAAAAGCAGGGTGGAAGGGAAGGAGACGAAGGGCGACTTCTTCTCCATTCATGCAGGAATCGATAGACCTTTCTTTGGCCGGTGGTTGCCAGGTCTGACGGTTCGATACTTTCTAAACCACCTTCGCTCCGCGCTCCAAGAGCAACTCCCTCAAGATCGATCGATGACATCGGTGTTCATTCTCGCAATAGCATCCCAACGAAAAATGGGTTTGATGAGAAAAAGCTGCTAAAAGGTCCAAAACCTTGTGCGGATCAGATCGGTTCATTTCCGCCAGAAACTTCCTCTTAAAAACAGCCCAGGCCCGATCTTCAACGGATAGCTTTCCTTCTTTTAACAACTCTTCGCTTGGAGAAAGAAGGGGCAGCCAGACATCATAAAAATCGCGTTTAGCATACTCTGATTTAGGGACCCCCCGCGGCGGCCGCCGAACCGTCCCGATACGAATCCCTTCTCCGGCTTCCCGGGGAGAGCCGAGCCTGACAATGCGAATGGACATCATTCCTCCTTACTCTTATCCGTTTGGCCTTTAACCGACTTCGAATTCATAACGGTTCGATTTATTCGAGGCCTATTCGGGCCATAAAATACCCATTCAATGAATTCAACAACGCCCCTGATTACGTCCTGGATTACAGTATGTCAACTTTGAAGATTTGACCCTCTTCCCCTTCCCATTCCCTACTTTTTGACCCCAAACCCATAGAGGGAGGGTTCTCCTATTTTATCCCCATAGACTCGCCCAAGAGGCTTAGTATAGATTTAACCTGAAGAGATCGATCCGGTCCTTCAGGTCCTAAGACCATCAGACAGCCTGGACAATAAAGGCTCAAGATATCGGCACCGGTATCTTTGGCCTGTTTAAGCCTGCCATCTCGGAAATCCAGCCCCGGCTTTACCGATCCCCCGATAGCATAGGCCCCACAACACCAGGCTCCTTCTCGGCTGTTTTCCATTTCAATGATCTTAATACCCGGGATAGCCTTTAATATCTCTCTGGGGGAATCTGAGCCGGGTTTTATTCCGCGGACAAAGTGGCAGGGGTCATGAACAGTGACGGTAGTTGCAATCTCATTAAAGGGACCAAGCGCACCCAGATGTTCGGCAATAAAGTCGGTGATAAAGGTCCATGACCAAAGGGTTTCCGGATTATGTTGATCAAAATTCATATTACAAGTTGGACAGAAGATCACCACTTTTTCCGGGGAGAGGGTGTTCAGTCCCTCTATCAGTTTGGAAAATTGTCTCTCGGCTTCTTCGGGTCGGCCGGCGATAAATTGAAGTTCCCCACAGCAGTAATTAAAACCTCCCAACACCTTTACGGAGGGATCGATTCGCTGTAATATCCTAAAAGCAGTAATCAAGACCTCCCTTTGGATCAGCCCGAAACAACTGGCGAAAAGAATAGTTTTAACCGGCGGTATCGGTTTATTATTTATTTCGGTTAGTAACCAATTCACCTTCTGGGAATTTTCCTGATAAGACGGCAACGCCATGGTGATCAATTCATCGGCAACTTTTAGAATGGAGGAAACGCCTTTGGGTACGGGGTCTCCGATTTCTTGGAGAATCGCCTTGGCCACCGCAAAGCCAAGAGCCGGACTAAGGTCTTGGGGGCAGGATGCCGTGCAGGTATTACAATAGAGGCAAGAATAAATCCTTTTTCTGGCCAGGTCCCCGACGTTCTTATTTTCAAAGAGATCTAGTACTTCACCCATAATCTTTTCAGGATCGACTCCCTTAAGTTCCGTGTAGGGTATTATGGGACAGTTTTCTAAACAAAGACCGCAGCCGGTACACTCTTTTCCAAATTGTTCTCTGACTTTTATTAGATTAAACATAACGTCTCATTTTATCTTATCAAAGATAGGGCGACATTCCCCGATACACTTTCCCCATTATTAAAAATTGATAAGAAACTCCTTTTTGATGTGAAGAGTATAAGGCAAGAAAAAGATCGGGGCAAGGAGAAAAACAGGGCGGAAATTAAAGAGTCGAATGGAGTTTTCTTCTCCATTCAGGCAGGAACGAAAGACCTTTCTTGTGCAATTGGTTGCTTAGAATATTCTTATAATTCCCCTTGGGAATTCTTATCATTCCCCTTGGGAATTCGTATTATTTCCCCTTGGGAATTCGTATTATTTCCCCCGACGTGGAAATCCATATTATTTCCCCCGAATAACGCTGCGGTAATTAAGAGAGGGGAAGATGGTCAAAAGTGAATCCAGTGGACAACGTCCCCTCCCTCAGAAGAGGTCCTCTCTAAATCTATTGACAATTCAATCCATGTTTACTACACTTCTATTAAGGCTAAGGACCCTGCAGGGCGAAGAAATGCTTTTCATTTGATTTGGAGGAATCATGAGAATTAAAGTACAGGATGAAAAGATCGTAAAGGCTATTAAAAAATTGGAGGGGATTGATATCATTCTTGAGACCGTCGAAGATGCCCAAAAAGCTATGCACCTCATTCTCCACAAGACGGCAGTATCCAAAACTAAAGACTTCGAAGGCCTCAAGAGCATTGCCATCACTAAGGCCACCGAGCATACCTCCAGTGCCGTGGAATACCAAAATTATTACGAGGTAGAATTCATCCTCACCGATGACCGCTTCATCGAAATGGAGATAGCTTTGATTAAGGAGCTTCAAACTATGTTTGAAAAGTTATAGCTCCCAGTCCCTTTTATTTATTACCGTTTGATCTATTCTGTTTTATTCAAAATGAAGATTTAAGGATTTCAGGAAGGACTTCTCAAATCAATCCTCGTGGCAAATCTTGATTGTTATCTGGTAATGTGCAAGATTATTGACCTGCCCCCAGACTTCACGCTGTTTCAGCCTCACCGAGGCTGATTCTCTTCTGTCTGTCAACAGCCGGGCTCACCCGGATGGCCGCAGCAGGATTGAACATGCCGTATTTTGATCCAATTATTTCTAAGAAGAAGCCATAATTTTTTCGGCCATGGCATGCTGACTCTAAGATTGGTAAAGAAAGATCGGCGGTTCGGCTTATCCATAATGATTCATTTTAATCATTTAAAACCAAATTGTCCAACGAATTGATTTGGTGAAAAAAACAGGCGCTGTTGGGGCTGTTGAAAAACCCTATCAAAATCCTGCGTATTTGAAAAGGGTGTTTTGGTAAACAACATATCGAAGTAATATAATTATATGAAATAACTTGACAAAACAGTGCTTCTGTCTTAA
>JBEKPQ010000197.1:0-3465 GCA_049520575.1 Thermodesulfobacteriota bacterium
ATTCCCCGGGCTGGTCGGAAGCTGCCTTTTTCAGCAGTTCTTCCGCATCGTTCACCACGGTCTTAAGGTCTTCCATTAGTTTTTTCTTGGTGATTTTCTCACCATCACCCTCTGTTCCGGTTTCCGGCATTCTCTTGCTCATATGAAAACCCCTTAAGGGATCAATAAATTCTCTCGTTTAAGCAGCGTCGGGATGTAGACCAGGTTGACTTCAATCTTTCCCAGGGTCTTTCCCTTGACCGCCATCCTGGGGATGGTGGCATTGATGGAACTTTCGGTATTTTCTCCGGGCTTGATCGCCTGCAACATTACGATCGCTTTCGATATTTTTTCTCCGGAGATAAAAGGGATGGGCTTACCCGCGTGGTCCAGGTATTCGAAGGTGATCCCTTGGATCTCCAGAATATCTTTCGATTGATTGGTTATTTTGATGCGGCCTCTAAGACTCGGTGTCTCGGTGATCTCCTCCGAATCTTTGTTCTTAATTATAACGAATTGAAGTTCGCTAATCTCCAAAAGAAAATTCTGGCCCTTCACCTCGGCCTTCGAGGGAATGAGATTTTTTAAACCTGCTCCTGTTTGGAAACCTCCCCCTTTTTATCCGTCGTGCATCCCAAAAAACCAATGGACAGACTTAAAATTAATAACAGGAAGGTCTTGTAGAAATACATAAACTGCCTCTCTTTTTCTTTTGTCAGTTAGGGGTTAACAGTAAATAAGTCCGAACCATTTAGAGTCCCTTTTCATCCGTTTGGCGACCTCCCCATTTTCAAGTCGGCTAAATAGGCGGCGGGTTTCCGGCTTGGGTGTGGATTCGGGCGAAAATCAGGTCAAAGAGCTGGTCAAGTCCTTCATGGCCTTCACAATATCAAGAATCGCCTCATGCATTCCATCGGCATAGGAGCTTGTTTCCAATGTTCCTTCCTTCTCGGTCTTTGCTTTAACCTCAGACTTGAGTTCCTGCAATCTTTGGGCATGTTTTTCAAACTGAAGGTGATGTTCTTCTTCCAGGTCTTCGATGAATTCGGAATTAAATTTCTGGACCAGTTCATCAGCCTCAGCCAGTAATTGTTCTACGCTCTTGGATTTTAAGGTCGTCGGCACGATGTTTCCTTTCTGATCTGCTTTCTAAAGAAGTCTGTAACCTCTTTCTATCTTACGGGCATCACCCTAACCGGCCCCTGGTTAAGGAGAAAGAAAATCCGCTAACGTTCCCCGTGCGCGGATGGCTTCGTATGAAACCATGTTGACTAGGCCCCATCCGCTCTGAACCAAGGGGGTTACTTCCCCAGGCGGATCTTGGAGAGGGAACCTAACACCCCAAAAACGTTCAGGAGCCACAAGACAACGACAATTACCACGACGGCATTTAAAATCGACTTAATGGAGCCCGCCATTGGGATGAATCGGTTGATGAGCCAGAGAATAACCCCAACCACGATCAGAACCACAATTACTTGAGTTAAAGGCATGATCTAATACACCTCCCCTCTTGTTTTCGGAGGCAGGCCAAAAAGGTCCGCTCCTGCTTATGCCCTGCGGATGAACCATTCAAAGGGCTCTACTCATTTGAACTTTGAGACCGCGCTGCGGAGGGCAGTCTCGGCTTCTACTACTTCCCCAGGATGTTCTTGACTTTACCGATCACTTGTTGAACTTTCCCGACGCTCTTTTCACTTTTGCCTTCGGCTTCCAGCTTGCGATTTGAAGTGAGTTTGCCGACTTCCTCCTTGACCTTACCCTTCATTTCGTGAAACTTGCCTTGAGCCTGGTCCTTTTTGCTGGATTTCATAATAGTTTCCTCCTTTCGGATTTCGGTTTGACTGTTAGTACTCCATTTCACTCACTCTTGATGTTGTCGTCAGTTTAGTCCGCCTTACCCTCCAACTTACTCCCGCAGGCCAAGTAGCTTTCCGCCTCTGAAAGAAGCTGACCAACACCGCGATAAGAGCGATTCCCATCAGGATAAGAGTTAACCATCCCATCGTGTTGCTGCTCACCAACCCTATCTCCCTTTGCATGGTCATGATCACTGTAATCGTCCACAATATAAACATCGTATACTTCTTTCCGTTTGTTTTAGATTTACTGCCGTTCAGCCTTGAGTCGGCATTCTGTATGATTGCTTGATCAGACAGTAGGAACGGATGGGTCTTATCAGAAGACCTTCTATACCTTAGGGGCCCCGGCTTTCTTTAGACTTTCCTTTTCCCCTGTGTATGAATCCTTCATACGGTTCGCTTGTTCCTCCATTTTCCTTTGCTCCTGCCCTATCTGCTCCTTGGTTTTATCATACAACTCATCCGCAGATTTACCGATGTCCTCCCATGAACCCTTATCGCTTTTCGTGGCATAGAGGATGCCAATAAATACACCAATTAAGCCACCCCAAAACAACCCCTTGATTAATCCTTTGCCCCAATCATATGCTGCCATGTTTTATCCCCCCTTTCTAACGAAGTGAGCCCCCCTTAGTTTCTGAGGCGAACAAATTTCAATAAAAGCAATTTTTCCATTAGACCTTCTCCAAACCCGCCGGGTGAAAAATGGTGTGGAACGTCATTTCATAGGGCTCTTTGAGAAGGTTCATCGCCCCTCGGAGTACTTTAAAACGCCCCGACTTTAGGTAGCGCTTAAGGTTCTCCTGGGTATCCCATTCCTCAAGAAGATTGAGTTGATTTTCATTCTCGATACTCTGGTAAAAGTCGCATCGCCAGCAACCTTTCTCCGCCCTTATGGAGCCTATCAGTGAAGCAATCGTCTGTGACAGCTCCAGCTTCTTCTCGGGAAAAACCCTCATGCGTATGATGACCAGGATCATGAAAATGGTAACTGCAATTAGCTTACCAACAACCGGGGAATAAGCAGAAATTTGGAATCAAGCCTGATATCGTAGGGTTTGATGAATAGAAGGGAACAATAAAGAAGGTTGAAACTATTTTCTGACCTCAATATTTAGTGGAACCTCCATATATGGAGGGAAACTTTGAGGGTAGCCGAACAACTTAACAGGCTGCTGAAACTGGGCACCGCCTGCCTCTTTATCTTCTATCCTCATGTCTGTCATCTCTGTCCCTGCCTTGTTCACGGTGTCCTCCACCTTCCTCATAAGGTATAAAACAGCCTCCAAGAGATGCTAATACCATCCCTATCATAATGAACATAATTATTTTTTTCATTTCTCTATCCCCATACTTTTTTATTTAAGCGCCTTAAGTTTATCCTATCGAGCCCGATTGCTCACGACGGCACGGAGTAAGGCGGCCGTGAGCAATCGGGCGATCGACGTTGATGATTCCCCTATCGAATGACGATCGGCGGGAAAAAGAAGCTGATGCCAGGCGATGGCTCCGGGGCATAAATAACCGGCGGAGGTGCATAAATAGGATCCTGTTGGTACCCATAGTACCCGGGCCGATACATTCGATGGCCGCGATTGTCTTGCCAGCCGCGATGCTGTGGCCC
>JBEKPQ010000198.1:0-3462 GCA_049520575.1 Thermodesulfobacteriota bacterium
TCTCCCATATGTTGTGGTCCATTTTTCTTGGCAAACTACCCCCATTTTTTTATATTTACTCCATCCCAAAGCAAGTCTCTATCATTTTAGAAGGAGGAGAATTATGCTTCACCTAATTTGGTACATACTTATCGGTCTAGTCGCGGGAGTGATTGCTAAGTCAATTATGCACGTCCATCTGGCGCTAATTTGGACGATAGTGCTCGGTATCATCGGTTCGATCATCGGCGGCGCTGTGACGCACATGTTTTCCCGGCCGAGAGAAGGTGTCCAATTTCACCCAGCGGGCCTCATCTTTTCGGCCCTTGGATCCATTCTCGTCTTGTTTCTCTGCTACAAGCTGAAAATTCGCTTTCCAAACTGATAGGACACGACAAGCTCCCGACGGCTGGCAACTCAGCTGTTTTCTAAACGAGCCATCTGACAACACACTATCTTACTCCAAGTTGGCTCCGTCATTTTTCAATGCTACGAGCAGATCGACAATAAAGCCACGAGTAGAGACATCACCCAGTTGCAAATCGCACCGGATACCTACACAGCGGAATTCTTGGCCAAAAAGGGCTAATCTCGAATTTTACGCGATATTCGATCAAATGCCTTTGATCTGGACCGCTAAGGTAGAGAATCTTGAAGTCACACGGTTCCATTCGAACTACGAAACGTTTCGCATTATCATCCCTTGGGATACCTGCCCCATCTCCTCTGTTTTCAGATTATCGAAAATGTCCCGAGATGATTTTCATCTATTGAATTGGATGCGTGACTTCGAATAAGCGTCATTCTGCTGCGCCCACTTATGGCGATTCAATCATATCTTCGCAGTTTATTTTCTACAGGAGAGGGTCTGAGTTAGGAGTATGGCTGTCGCTTATGGACTGAAATTTGTTTTTAAATTGGGCATAGGACTCATCTGAATAGATACGGGCCTTTGCTTCGATAGGGAAGCAGCAGCGGCCTCCACCCGAGCACATTAAGAGCGAGGATGCATAAGCTCGGGGTAGTCCGGCCGGAGACAAGAGAACCGGATTAGGCTGTTCACCTCCCTTCAAAATAGACCTCAATATGTTGAGGTTCCACCAAATATTGAGGCTAAAAAATAGTTTCAACCTGCTTTACTAATCTCTTCTATTCATCAAACCCTGCGATATCAGGCCTGATTTCAGACTTTTTATTTTTCCCCGGCTGTTGGTAAGCTACTTGCAATTATTATTTTCATGATCCTGGTAATCAGACGAATGAAGGTCCCTTTTAAGAAGCGCATGGAGTTGTCACAGACGATTGCTTCACTGTCCGGTTCCATTAAGGATGGAGAAGGGATGCTGGCGCTGCGATTTTTGCCAAAATGTTGAGAAGGAAAATGAACTCTGCCTTCTTGAGGAATGGGATACCCGGGAGAACCTTATGAACCACCTGAAATCGGATCGATTTAAAGTCCTCCGGGAAGCGATGAAACTTCTCCAAGAGCCCTATAAAATGATGTTCCACACCATTTTCCATCCGGCGGGATTGGAGAAGGTTTAATGGAGAAATTGCTTTTATTGAAATGTCTTCGCTGAAAAAACTAATAGGGCTCACTCCTTTGGAAAGGGGGATAAAACATGGCAGCATTTGATTGGAGCAAAGGCTTGGTCAAGGGATTGTTTTGGGGTGGCTTAATTGGTGTAGTTATTGGCATCCTCTATACCACAAAAAGGGATAAGGGGACATGGGAGAACGTCGGTAAATCTGCGGATGAGTTGGTTGATAAAACCAAGGAGCAGATTGGGCAGGCACGGAGGAAAATGGAAGCGTTGGCGAACCGTGGGAAGGATTCAAACACAGGGGAAAAGGAAAGTCTAAAGAAAGCCGAGGCCCCTCAGATATAGAGGGCTTTCTGATAAGACCGCGTCCGTTCCTACTGGCGGATCAAGCAATCATACAGAATACCGACGCAAGGCTGGACGCCAGCAAATCTAAAACAAACGGAAAGAAGTATCCTATGGTTATATTGTGGACGATTACAGTGATAATGACCATGCAAAGAGAGATCGGGTTGGTGAGCAGTAACACGATGGGCTGGTTAACTCTTATCCTGATGGTAATCACTCTTATCGTGGTGTTGGTCAGCTTCATTCAGAGGCGGAGAGCCACTTGGTCTGCGGGAGTTAGCTTGGAGGCTATGGCTGACTAAACTGACGATAACATCAAGAATGAGCGAAATGGAATACCAACAATCAAATCTAAATCCTAAAGGAGGAATACCATGAAATCGGGCAGTAAGGACAAGGCGGAAGGAACGTTTCACGAAGTGAAGGGTAAGGTCAAGGAGGTCGCAGGGAAAGTCAGCGATAATCCTAAGTTGGAAGCTGAAGGTACCGGTGAAAAGATAGCCGGCAAAGTTCAGAAAAAGATCGGTCAGGTCAAGAAGGTACTGGGGAAGTAGTGAGAGCGGCGTAACATGTACCAAGGGAGGAGGCAAACAACGGGCGAAATCATGGACAAGACCGAAGGCAAGATTAACCAAGCTGTAGACAACCTGACCGGCAACGAAAGGCTCAAGCGAGAGGACGAACGCAAGGCCAAGTCGAAGGCGCGGTGAAGGATGCGAAGTGCGCGATCAACGGAAGAAGCCGAAACTGATGAAGATGTTCAACAAAGTTAAAAGGAGGAAATTACGATGAGTACTACAACCCTCATCATTATTGTCGTGGTTTTGGTCTTATTGTTCGGCGGGGGCGGCGGTTACTATTGGAATAGACGACGGTAGGAAGGCAACCAGGAATACTCCCGGAGGACATCTGGTGATTGTGACCAGGAAAGCTGTAGTTTGCGTCCTTATTGTCTGGAAGATTCGGGGGTCGCCTTTGGGAGGATACGGATGATGGAAAAACCGATCAAGATCTTGCATATTGATCCAGATTGGAACTAGTGATTTATTTCCATATTCAAAATGGGGTAACGATCAAATCTATTGTACCTTTGGAACCTGCCATATGCATGTTGAAAAATGTAAAGTTCGATCTGATTCTTTCGGAGCCATAAAATATCGCTATACTGATTCCTCAAATAGAAACCAATGAATTGGATTACCTTTCTAACGGGCAACTAAATTAGGAAGCGAGTGCCAACGTTTTTATCAAAAAACCTCTTGCCCCCGGAGGCTTTATTAAAAGGGTTAGAGAGAGTTGGGAAGAGCAAACGGATCTCTTTGCCGGCGACCAGCACTAATGGGAGCGGGCTATGGTGGTGAAGAAGTGCATAATTTCTATTCGTTATCTTCATCGATTCCAAGGACTTGTAGATGCCGTTCTTAAAGGGCGATTTCCGTTGCCGTTCGTATTCAGACGTCTTTTCCTTGGACTTCGATAGTAAAAAAGCTTATTTTTTGATTTATTTGATTTCATGGAAATGACAAAAAATAAAAAACAGGTTTCTCCGGCTATGGGCGGATAAACCCCAAATCAGAGGTGGAATTATGGC
>JBEKPQ010000199.1:0-3793 GCA_049520575.1 Thermodesulfobacteriota bacterium
TGTGTCCGTAGGTGACCTTTTGAATATCAGCCGGTTTCGTAGCAGACCAGTATCTCGCCAAAGTAAAGGGTATGGTAATCCTTTTGTGGATAAAGAGTCGTATCAAACTTTTTGTCCAGATAGGCCGGGTTCATGGCGGACTTGTAGACTATTTTACACTCGTAATGATGCCCTGGGGTTTTGATAATTGGTGAAACAACCTTACTGCCGTTCATAATTTCCAGTTTGCACATTTTAAACTTGTCCAGGTCCCGGCCGGATTTCGAACCGCAAAAAGCAATTTCTTTAGCCATATCACCCGCCGGTACGGTAACGGTAAAATCCTCTGCCGCTTCCATAAGACCAAAGGTATGCCTCGAAGACCGCACCGCTACCATCATGATCGGCTTTTGCCAGATAAATCCGAAAGTAGCCCAACCAATGGCCATGGTGTTGAGCGCCTTGCCGGCTTTTACTGTTAAAAAAGCTCCTTTTTTGATTTTCTTTCTTAATGTTCTCCTCAGCAATGGTCATGTAATTTAATTCTTTCATTATCATCTCCTTATGTTAAATGACCCCCCGTTCAGGTATCATTGGCGATTGGGAAGGAAGTTTAATTGCCCATAGTCCCTGGTGTCCAGAGGTAGTAGAAGCCGGGAGCAAGGGTGGGAATGAACTCCCGTAGGTTTACATCAATTAGAGGCAGTCCTGGTTCGTTGGACCAGGAGAGGGAGGTGTTGTAGGGGTTGTCGTTCGGATATTCGCTGCGGCGATAGATCACGACCTTGGCCTCTTTAGAAAGACTCGCCAGCCCCTTTGCCTCAGAAATGGCGTCATCCAAATACCCTATGCTGTCTATAAGATTTAGCTGTAAGGCCTCTTCGGCCAGGTAGATGCGGGCGGTGGAGATACTGGTCATGGCCTTTGGGTCCATCTTGCGGTGCTTGGCCACCAGATCCAGGAATCTCCCAGCCATCTTATCGGTCAGTTCCTGGAATATCCTCTGTTCCTCCGGGGTAGATGGGCGGAAGTAGGAGCCGATGTCTTTCTCTCTGCCGGACTTATTGACCTCTACGGCCAAGCCGAGTTTATCCATGAGCCCGGTTACCTTGGGTGTCATAAAAATCACCCCCACAGACCCCGTGATGGTGGTGGGGTGGGCCATGATTCGATCGGCTGGCAGGGCGACGTAATAGCCTCCCGAGGCAGCCACATCCATCAGAACGGCCACAATTTTTGTATTGGTCCGTTCTTTAAAGTCCATGATTTCATGATACAGGATATCACTGGCCGTAATCGTGCCGCCGGGCGAGTTGATTTCCAGAAGCACTGCCTTGACCTCTTTATCCTTTTCAGCTAACCGGAGCTGGGAGACGACTTCCTGGACCACGCTGGCCCGGTCGCCCAGGAAACCTTTCTTGGGAACGTCGGAGAGAAACCCCCTTATTGGAATGATGAGGACCTTTCCTCTTTCCTTGCCCTGGAGCGTGAATTGTTTGAGCGGCTCTTTCGAATCAGCCCCAAGGTTGATCTTCAGCCCTGAGCACCCGCTGGCCAAAAAGGTGATAGCCACTAATAAAGAGATAACAACATAAAATCGCTTTCCCATTGAATCTAATCCTCCTTTGTTTAGTACAAGGATACATCTCACCAGGGAACAGGTCCGGCTTCTTCAAAAAAACCGCCTGTCGGTCCATCTTCCGGTAAAGTTGCCAATCTCACCGGCGCTCTTGCCCCCTGTTCTACTGTTCGTGTACCCCTATGCTGATTTATATCCGTTGCTACAAATCCAGGAGCAGCAGAATTAACCTTGATGGCCGTCTTTCTTAGTTCATAGGCAAATTGAAGCGTTAAGGCATTTAACGCAGATTTCGAAGAATTGTAGGCCAATAGTTTGGTCCCGGATGTCTCCCAGTATTTACTGGAGTTTCTCTCCAATGAACCCAGCCCACTGGACATATTTACGATCCGTCCTGCTTCTGACTTTTGCAGCAGAGGCAAAAAAGCCTTTATCATTCGGAAAGGGCCAAATACGTTGGTATTGTAAGTGCGATAAAGGGTATCCATATCGATAGTACTGGGTTTACCCGTGTCTATGCCAATGCCGGCATTATTCACAAGGATATCCAACTTGCCAAACTTCTTTTCTATTTCAAGGGCTGCTGCGTCAATGGTTGACTGCTCGGTTACATCCAGTTTCACAGTTAAAACATCAATCCCTTGGGACCGAAGTTCCTTTTCAGCCTCTTTCCCCTTCTTTTCATCACGAGCTCCGATGATTACCATGATACCCAGCCTGCCAAGTTGTCTGGCAATCTCCTTCCCAATGCCTTTGTTTGCACCTGTAATCAAGGCGATTTTTTTATCCGTCATCGTCCCTCTCCTCCTTATTCATTTTTATTACCTATTATGAAGCACCTTGGTTCTGAAATTGGAACATTCCATTCATCAGGCCTAATGAATTTCTTTAATTAAATCCTTGGCCATTTGAACTATCATTTCAGTCAAGGGGTCCATTTCGGGTCCTTCATTCTTATCAATAAAATCTCTGACTTTCTTTTTTTCTTCATCGGTGGGTTTTAAATAATCGGCCGGGACTTTAGGGATATGCCCAGGCTTTGGCCAGGGGAAGGTAAGAATGGTGTTTTTATCTGGATCTGGATGCCACCGCCTATAGACGTTTAAAGCCTCCTCCAACCTCTCTTCATCCTTGGGATACCAAGGTATTTTACTGTTTGAACAGGACATGACTGTATTTATTTCATCAAGCAGATAGACAAAGGCTTCCCGGTATTCATCGTCTAATAGAGGAATATCAATCATAGTCTTTAATTAGAGGTCGATAAGATTATCTACAGGCATTTATTACCAGAGGATAAGAAGGAATTAAAATTGGGAAGTCTCTTTGTCAGGTTGAATCTCAAAGTAAATACGTTTAATGAAGGCAACTCTATCATCTGCTTTTTGCTCGTCATTTGGATTGCTGATTAAGTCGTGTATAATCTCAATTTTAATTTGTTCCCCCCTCATAGATTGTAATGTTGGATACATTGAAATTGGTAAGGTTATCTTTACATCTAAGACCTCATTATTTTCCTCTCCAAATCGAATATTGCCAATATATTTTGTTTCATCATATCCAGAGACATATTTCTGTGGATGCTCCCTAAATTCAATCTGGATGTTAACATCCGTTTTTGTTTTATGACTCCAGGTTTCTTTCAAGGAACCTTTAACAAGTTTACCGTCCATCTCCATTTCTGCAGAAATATGTTGTTCGCCATCTTCATAAAGGCCACCAGAATAGCGGGCCATAGAAATTGTAGCTATCGCTGTAGAATCTCTTGATGTCGATAAATCCATCAAATCCTCCACATATTTTACATGTCTAACATTATTTTTTATGCTGATGCAATCTTTTCTTTAACGGTCAAAACTTTCGAGGATTATACAAACCCGCAATTATCGATTACGGTTTATAATATACACTACATTCAAACTTTTTGGAAATAAAGAAGAAGCCCTTCTATTCTTTGTTTGTCTCCCTGATCAAATGATTCCAGATAAACGACCTCAAATCATTGATCTTATTTTCGAGGTTCCAGAGGTTGGTTTTTAACTGTTTCGGGTCCTATTCGGGCCATAAAATACCCATTCAATTAATTCAACAACGTCCTGGAATATGTCCTGGATTAAGGCATGTCCTTATTGAAGCCTTGACCTTCTTACCACTTCCCAACCGTCAACTTAATAAATTAATAGAGTCCTTTTTTACTACCTTTTCATTGTGGATAACCCACCGCCTGGACCAGCA
>JBEKPQ010000200.1:0-3401 GCA_049520575.1 Thermodesulfobacteriota bacterium
TATGATAATGCCTATGTGGAGTCGTTCTTCGGTACCCTTAAGACGGAACTGGTTCATGGGGAGCGGTACCGTTCCAGGTTGGAGGCGAGACTCAGTATCTTTGAGTACGTGGAAGTGTTTTAGAATCGTCAGAGGAGCCATTCAGCTCTAGGGTACAGAAGCCCGGAGCAGTATGAAAAGCTCCTTAATGAAACTTAACCATGTGTCCACTTTGAGGGGGAAAGTCACTTTGAACTCTTCCATTTTTCCCAAAAGATAATTTTGTGGAGTAAAGGAAGAAATGCTTGAGTTTCCTCAAAAATAGCCTCACCGTACAGAATTTAACGAGTACACCTACAAATGTTTTAAGATGATAGATTGAAAAATTAACGATTACTGTTTGAACTCAACGGGCTGCCCCACCAGAAGATGAGGCTCGTAGAGTATTTCAATAGATTGTTAGGGAATCAGGGCATCCTCTTTTTCATTAACCTGTCAAAGGGGGCCTCCTTTTAAACCAGGGCCGGGCCTTTTCCAATTGGGCGGCTAATCGAAAAAGCGTAGCTTCATCACCAAAAGGTCCGATGAACTGGACACCACAGGGCAAACCTTCAGAGGTCCAATAAAGTGGTACTGACATGGCTGGCAGTCCACAAAGATTGGCCAATTGGGTAAAAGGCGTCCTTTCCAGGCTTTTTTCGGCTATCTGGTCCACAACGCCCAACTCCTTTAAAAGCCGGCCCAATTTAAAAGTGTTCACTGCCTTCATCATAAAGACTTCGGAGGCCTTTGGTTGTAATTCACCGATTTTGGATGGCGGATAGGCCGTGGTCGGGGTGAGATAGAGGTTATACTTCTGGAAAAAAATGCCCATTTGTCGCGCGGCCTGGTCCCAACGTTGCATGGCTTGGTACAGGTATCCCGCCGAAAAGGTCCGGCCGAGCAGACCGAGTGTCCAGGTCGAAGTTTCAACGTCTCCCGGCTTGACTTTCCGCTTTAATACCGATTTCAGTTCCTCAATATGAGCCGCTACAAATCCGAAATACAAGGCCATGTAACTTTTAGCCAAACCCTGGCCGTCAATTTCCGGCCGAGCCTCTTCCAGATCGTGTCCCAATTCCTCCAATAAATGGGCGGCCTCTTCCACCGCCCGAATACATTCCGGTTGGACTGTAGTTCCAATAGGCGACTGGGTGTTAAAGGCGATTTTCAGATGACCGGGGTTCTTTTCCACTTCTTCACGATAAAACCTTTCGGGGGGACGAATTTCATAAGGGGCGCCCAGGTCCGGGCCCTGGGTGGCGTCCAACACAGCTGCACTGTCCCGGACCGACCGGGTGATCACATGATTTTGGGCCGCTCCCAACCACATCTGACCTTGGGTCGGACCGGTGGGATTGCGTCCGCGCGTTGGCTTTAACCCGAAAAGACCGCAATAGGCAGAAGGGATTCGGATAGACCCACCCCCGTCATTTCCGGCGGCCATAGGAACCAGGCCTGCGGCCACTGCGGCTGCAGAGCCGCCGCTGGATCCGCCCGGAGTATGGGAGGTGTTCCAAGGGTTCCGGCAGGGGCCGAAAAGTTCAGGTTCGGTGATGCCCAGGAGACCGAATTCCGGCGTATTGGTCTTGCCCATTATCACTGCCCCGGTCTTTTTCAAACGTAAGACTATTTCGTCATCATGAGCGGGCACATAATCCTTTAAGGCCTTGGAGCCGGCAGTCATGGGGACGCCGGTGTAGGCGTAATCCAGATCCTTAATAAGAAGGGGAACCCCGGCAAACGGTCCGCCAGATAGTGTTTCCGAAGCCGCCCGGCGGCCCTGTTCATACATTCGGGTCACCACCGCATTAATTTTCGGATTAACCTGTTCAATTCTTTCGATGGCTTCCTCACATAGTTCCAGGGGAGTTATTTGTCCCTGTCGGACCAGATCGGCCAAGCCCAGCGCATCGTAACGGTCATACTCTGGAAAACGGCTCATGATTTTGCTCCTCCTTTCGGGTTTTAGGGTTAACTTTCTATCGGCAGTATTGTAAACAGAATAGCCTCCTGGGCGTTCTGCATAGAGTTTCAATTCAGCAGGTTATTTTATAAAGAATCCTGAATAAATTGGATAGAGACTATGATAGATTTTTTGTTGAAAGGAAGCCCCTCAACTGTTTCACTTACGGCTAAATGGTTTCATAAAAAAAAAGTTAAGAATTACGATTAGAATTGGCGATAACGTTTCGAGTGCTTGAGAACGGCAGAGCCTTTGAGTGTAAAACTCAAGCATTCTGCTATTTGCTATTGCGGGTAAATCACTTTATTAATAGTCGCTATTGTCCCTATTCTTTAAAATCGTCTGGTCCTTTTTTGTCGGGAGAGGCGATTCCACTACACCAATACCCATATTTCGTTAGCCCAAAATACCAAGATGAAAGACCTACCCCCTTTCTACTCTGTCCTATTTATAGACCCATCAATATTTTGAGCCGAGTAACGGCCGGGGATAAAACCTCACCAATTTTCTCGTGGAATCTTAAATGGGCTAATGAGTCAAAAGGAGTTTCCTCTGCATTGATGATGACCAGCTTGGCTCCGGCCTTGAGGGCCTCCCTAGGCATATTGGCTGCTGGCGTCACTACCAAGCTGGAGCCCACAACAACAAAGAGATCGCTTTTTGATGAATGTTTAAAAGAAAGGGAAAGATCTTTTGCCGGCAGGGATTGGCCGAAATCAACCACACTGGAGACCAAAGCCCCTCCACAAACACAGGCATTCTTTCCTGCTGACCGGTCGAAAGTCTTTTCGCACCGTTTGCAACGCAGCTTGGTGATGTTGCCGTGCAATTCCGCCAGCAGGTCAGGAGGAATACCTGATTTGAGATGAAGATTATCCACATTCTGTGAAATCAGAAATTTCAACCTATCTAATTTTTGCAGTTCCACAAGGACCAAATGGCCGCTATTCGGCTCAACGGTCTCCCAAGGCCTGCTGGCTGCAGGCGGAAGCCCTTTGTCCCGGCGCGTCCAAACCCCGTCCGGCCCCCGGAAATCAGGAAGACCCGACGCCGTACTGATTCCTGCCCCGGTAAAGAAGACAGGATAACGGGTCTTATATAGCCATTTGGCAAAGGTTTCTATTCTACTTTCCAGATCTACAGACATAGTGTCAAAGGCATCCCATCAATAGCTAATATGGAGGGGGTATCACCTCTCTTATCCAACCTGCTTTTTCTCACCCCCTGTTTTCCCACCTTAATCCTGCCATTTTTATTTTATACTATTTCCATCAAAAAGGAAATTCTTGAATTGGTGGGCGAATTGAATCATATTAAATGTTACCAAGGGGGTTAAACTAAAAGGATCGTTGACTCATAATTAATGTTACCGGAAGGAAGTGTCCGGTAGGAGGAAAAATTATGAGTCCACGATCGA
>JBEKPQ010000201.1:0-3195 GCA_049520575.1 Thermodesulfobacteriota bacterium
CTCTGGTCCATAATGGTAACTCCTTCCCAACCCATAAGCACCTCCTTGGTACCTATGAATCATACAAAAAGTGTTACCTATGTCCCCAGAATAATCTGTTACCTATCTCCCCGTTCGGTCAAGTTTTGAATTCAAGTTGTGAAATAACGTCCGAATAATACTTACAACCAAGAGAGCCTCATCTTCACAAGTTTACCCTAGGAGGGTTTCCTTGTCCCGGTGTAGACTGATACACCCTGGAGAGGCATCGGAGGTCTAGCGAAGAAAACGGCCACAATAGCCGATAGACTGGCAATCCCAAAGATAGTGAAGGCGATCCCGTAATCCTGGGTAGCGTCAAAAATAAGGCCGGCGATGGTCGGGCCGAAAGAAGACCCTACTTGGGTGAACAACCCGGAAAAACCGATAATCGTGCCGAAGGAAACCATGCCGAAACAATCGCCGATCAAAAGAGACTGCATCATAACGATTCCGCCCATAGTCAGACCGAAGACAAAGGTCCCAAGATAAACAACCACCACCTGGTGGAAGTGGGCCATAAAAAGAACGGCTATTCCCTGGAGTAAAAAACAAAAAATGGATACGAACCGCTTATCAAAACGGTCGGCAATCGATCCAAGAAATAGACGACTGACAACACTGGCCGCGGTCGTAACACTTACCGCCCTGGCTGCCGCCCCGGCTGTACCCAAGGTTTGGCTCAAGAAAGACACCTGATGAACGAGAAAGGCGAGCTGCCCGGTCTGGGCCAGCAAAAAACCTATAACAATAGCCCAGAAGGCGGTTGTATGCATTGCTTCAACCCGTGTCCAGACGCGCATCTGCGGAGCAAAGGAGATTCGGCTGTCCGATATGTCTAAGGATAAGGGAGGCAGCCGTTGGCCGTCGGGAAATTGGCCCACATCTGCGGGATGTTGTTTAATAAGGAATGAGGCTATCGGTATGATCACTAGGCAAAAGATACCCCCCAAGGTGGGTAAGGCCGTCCGGAGACCCCAATGGGAGGTCAGATAGACGGTAAAAGGCACCATGATCATCCCTCCTAAGCTTAGTCCGCTCATGGTCAATCCCATGGCCAATCCCCGCTTGAAGATAAACCAGTTGGCGATCAGGGTGCTAATGGTTAGCGTAGACGCACAACTCGTTCCAACAGATAGGAGCAAGTAGACCGCAAATAATTGCCAGAGTTGGGTAATCCGGCTCAAAAGAAAGAATCCGATTCCGAAAATAATAGAACCCAGAATGAGAAGAGGTTTTGCGCCGAACCGATCAACGGCTCGCCCCACCACCATACCCAAGACCCCGGTGGCGGCAAAATACATAGTCAGCGCATTAGAGATAATTCCCTTGGACCATCCATAATGGATCCGCAGGGGATCCAAGATAGCGCCGTGGCTGTAAAAACCAATGCCGCAGGAAAAAACCAGGGTAATCATACTCCCTAAAACGATCCACCAACCGTAAAAAACTCTTCGGGTCGTATCAGGGGTTGGACCGACAGGCGGAGTTGAGGATGAATTTTTATCAGATTCAGACATAACCCATTTTTCCTATAGAAGAAAAATTAGGACGGACCAGCATCTAATTTTTTTGAGATGGGAGGAAGGCCCTGGTATCAAATCACCTAAAAGCTTGGGACCAGATTTTCGACTGGCAAAGGCTTTTGGGTAATTCTAAAGAAGAAAATCATGCCGGACTTTTGCGGGATTTCTTGGAAATGGTGTGCATTTATTTCTGCCTAATCTATCCTTCTTTTTCCTTCGAGCAATTTTATGATCGGAATATAATATATTCTTTCCAGATAAAAGCAAGGATTTCGTTAAAAAGGATTAATTCTAATCGATTTAATCCCTTGGTCCGAAAAAAATGCCTGGCATGAAAGAAGTTTCGGCTATCTCGTAACCGGATTTGAGAATGCCAAAGATAATATGAACCAGTTTCCGCATAATCGCACAAACGATGACTTTTCCGTTTTTACCTTTTTTTAGCCAGTTATAAAAAAGGATGAGGACGGGATTGCCTTGAATCGATACCTGAGCCGGCATATACAGGTTTTTCCTGAGACGCCCATGACCGATCTTGCATAGCCTGGGTTTACCTTTAATGAATGATCCTGAGATAGTTTACTTCGGAGCAAGCCCGATGAAAGCCACCAGGTCACGAACAGGATTGAATTTCTCCAAGGAGATTTTTGCCGAGGTAGCGGGGACTTCTTCAAGGCCTAATACCTGGGTGGTTGTTTCCATTGCTTTCTTCCTTTCTGACAGCTAACAGTATAGCCGCCTTTTCCACCCAGACCAACTTTAAAAGTGCAAACTAAATTTACCCCAGTTTCACTCTTTCCTGACGACGAACAAAATCCAGTAAAAAGTTTGATCCAAATTATAAACCAATTTTTGCTTGACGAGGACGGTATCTACAACTAAGCAGTTTCATAAAAAAAGGTTAAGGATTACGATTAGAAATGACGATAACGGTTAACAACATGCGTTGTACAACCCGCCTTATGTCCAGACTTCTGTCATCATAAATTAACCCTACCTCACTAGAAGAACCGAGCATTTGGCACTTCTTACAACTTTTTCGGCCACGCTTCCGATAAGATGACTCAATAAGCCTGTTTTGCCGTGGGAGGAAATCACGATTAAATCTATCTTTTTTTCTTGTTGATATTTTAAGATTTCCACGTAAGGGGTTCCTATACGGATATCGTTTATGATCTCAATCGACTTTGAATCCGGAAATTTTGCGAGTTGGTCCGTAAACATTTTTTTAACCGTAGCGAAAGTTGCATTTTCCAACTGGTTAAGTATTTGTGGATCAATGCCATAATCGACCCCGTACTGAATGACTTTTCTGGCCACATGTATTAGATAAATCTTGGCGTTGGATTGTTTGACGATATCTATCGCCTGTTGCAAGGCCTTGTCCGAATACTCGGAAAAATCTGTTGGTACCAGAATACTTTTTGGTGAAAACATTTTAGCCCTCATTTAAAAATTTGATAAGACTTTGCTTTTGAATGGAAAGAGTATAAAATAAGGGAAATACAGGATCAAGAAGAAAAACAGGGTGCGAATTGAATCATATTAAATGTTACCAAGGGGGTTAAACTAAAAGGATCGTTGACTCATAATTAATGTTACCGGAAGGAAGTGTCCGGTAGGAGGAAAAATTATGAGTCCACGATCGAAA
>JBEKPQ010000202.1:0-3015 GCA_049520575.1 Thermodesulfobacteriota bacterium
AATCTATCAGGTCCAGTTCCAGAATGACTTGGTTAAGGCTTCTCGGTAACATTAATTATGAGTCAACGTTCCCTATCCTACTATCCTCTTGGTAACATTTAATTATGATTCAATTGGGGTGGCCATTTGTCTCTGGATTGGCGACCCTGCGCTCAATTCCTGTTGCCAAAAAGAGGAACCATTCAAAAGCTCCTGTGTAAAGCACGCATCAACATCTGCAAAAAAATGTCCGGATTTATGCCTTTTTCGTTGAATCCAACGTATTTCGTCCTGCCACTCTCCCTGTCCGTAATCTTTGAAATTCCATCAATGACAACAACATTTTGATCCTTGACTGAAAGATCTGCATGGAAGCCAAGCAACTCGAAAGCCTTCTCAATAATCATCATATGCCGATCCATTATTTGCCTGCCGATGGTTAGACCGGACGTAAAGTTAAACAGGTCCCAGATCAAGCCGACGGGAATCTCAACCTTTTCTTCCTCCAGTATTTTAAAATTCGCATATCCGAGATAGCATGCACATAATGTAAATGCGGGAAGGATCAATAAATCATAAATTTCGCCGTTGGCCTGAATGTCAGCGGGTATTTTCCCTTTCTTCACAACCTTGATACCGGAAAGGTGGGATAGCCTCTTACTTTCCGACAGAAGCATCTTCGGGCCGGATTCTCCATGCTTTTCGTGCGACTGACTATTTTTCATGAGTCCACCTCCCATGGTTCAATAAAACACAAAACCCCGCTCTCTTTTTGAGAATCGGGGTTTCGATCTTCAGTCCATAGCACCCTCCCGGGGTGTAGGGTTATCAATGAGTAAACGAGTTAGTTTATAAATGATAAGGATACTCTTAAATCTTTTAATATCAAGAAAATTTGTTGGAGAGTGAAAAACAACATGAACCAGTCCGTTATCATTCCCCTCTTTAATCATGTAGATTCCGTCAAGACAGGTGGGTGTCTATTTCAGTCAACCAATCCCTTCGCGTGGTCCGACCACTTACCACTATGATGGGTCTGATTGGGTTGTATTCTTCTATGTCTTGTCTTTCTTTCCCTCGGATTTGGTCTTCTTCTCCGATTTTTCTTTTTCCTCTTTTTTCCCCTGCACTTCTACTTTGGCCTCTTTCTTTGATTTTTCCTTGGCGTTCTTCCCGGATGCCAGCTTTTCAGCCTTCGCTTGCGCCAGATCCAGGTCTTGTTTCTCCTGATCGGCAATGCGGGCCAGCCGAAAATCAGCTTTTCTCACTTCAGCTCTCAGCTTTCGCACTATAACATTTTTCATGATCTCGTCGTTCTTGAGCCCTTTCTCTTTCAGAAAAGCCCGCTGGGCGTCAAGATTTTTCACGGCACTCTTCTTCTGATTTTCCACGTTGATCTTGGCTCTAATATTCATTCAGTTCCCTCCTTCAATAGAAATAGTGTTTTAATTTATTCAAGCAATTTAATCTGCTGAACATGATAGCGAACGTATTGGCCTAAGGCAAGTTGTAGATCCCGAGCTATTCGAGGGAGGTCCGCCCCGGACAATTGAACTAATTCAACAAGGTCCCGGAATACGATTCTTAAGATCAACGTACCCCCCGGTGTTCTGCATTAATATGCCGCAGTGTGCAAGATTATAGGCCTGACCCCATTTAAGGTCGTCCCCCCATTTAACGTTCGTTTTAATACACCAGCACGTTTTTTGCTTCCAAAAATTCCTTAACAAAGGTTGCTGCGTTGACAACCGTTACCCCTTCGATGGAGTCCTCGGTGGTGATGTGGCGTGCTTGCAGGCAGGGGCGGCACGCAAATAACTGGCCGCCGCCATCACGATAGGTATCGAGGAGCTCTTTAAGCGGCGCGAAGCCGGGGAAAGTAACACCCTCAGCTTTACCTTTCTGGAGGAGCAAAACTCCGTTAACCTGGAACCCCAGCAGGGTATCTACGCCTGAGGCCTGGGCCGCTACAGCCAGTGCAAAGGGGATGGTGGCCCTTTCGGGATCTTCGGGACCGTGAGTGGCCATGATGACTAACTTGCTTGACATTTTCTAATCCTCCTTTTAGTGAATCAAGTCTTTTTGCTTATGGGGGAGCACAATACCCACCTATTTGATAAGAACTTATTTTTGATGTGAAGAGTATAAGGCAAGAAAAAGACTGGGGCAAGGAGAAAAGCAGGACGGACGGCAAGGGGACAAAGGGCGGCCCCTTCTCCATTCAGGCAGGAACCGAAGGACCTTCCTTAGGCCGTTGGTGACGTGGTCTATTCGGGGCCATAAAATACCAATTCAACGAATTCAACAACGTCCCGGGTTATAATATAATATAAGGCCCCATGGATCACCGCTTTACTACTAGGGCAGGGATTTTTGTATCGTTGTGGATTACACCAAAGGCAACACTGCCGAGGATCGCTGCTGCTAAAGCGCTCCTTCCATGAGAACTCATAACAATAAGATCTGCCTTTGACTTCTTGGCCTCTTTCACAATCTCTTCAACAGGATGCCCTGTAGTTATGACAGTCTTTGATTGGACACCGTTTTTTTCGCACAACTTCTTTACCTCTCCGGTATACCCTTCAGCAGCCTCCCGCAGATAATCCTCGATAGGCTCTATGACATGCCTTGCCGTCTCCTCGGCAAGAACTGCTTGGCCTATAACTGAGCGCTTATCGATAACGCTCAGGACAATTACCGAGGCCTTTAACTGTTTGGCAAGGTCAACCGCATACCTGGCTGCCTTTTGAGCTGCCTTTGACCCGTCTGTCGGCACAAGAATCTTTGAAATCATAAGCCCTCCTTTTACTTATTTACCAGCATCCCCCTTCACTACCGAATACAATTTTTAAGATCAACTACCCGACCGGTATTCTACTTTAATACTCCGCAATGTGCAAGATTATAAACCTGCCCCGAATTGAATCATATTAAATGTTACCAAGGGGGTTAAACTAAAAGGATCGTTGACTCATAATTAATGTTACCGGAAGGAAGTGTCCGGTAGGAGGAAAAATTATGAGTCCACGATCGAAA
>JBEKPQ010000203.1:0-2979 GCA_049520575.1 Thermodesulfobacteriota bacterium
TTTCATAGCACCCAATTCCCTGGTCTTTTTATGGGGGGGCATCATTGTCGGGAGCTATCAAAGGAAGATACTACAGTTGGGGGAATAAGACTTTGGTGCGGTCCCATCCTATAAATTTAACCAAAAAATTTAAAAATTTAATTTGGGATCTGTCCTATCTTTCAGGTTTGTTATCTTTGTTAGCCCGGATTAAGAGCCGTCCGGCGAGCCAGGGGATGATTTTTTATTATCACCGGGTTCATCCTTGTCCCGGTTGGGATCCGGTCGGAGTGACTATTTCCCCTTCCCTTTTTCATAGGCAACTGGCCCTGATAAAAAAAAAATTCCCCGTTACCTCCCTTAGAGAATTTTTTGAACAGATAAAAAAACACTCCCCTGCTTCAGAGGCAGGTCCGGCCGTTGTGGTTACCTTTGACGACGGATACCGGGATGTCTGGGAATTGGCCTGGCCCATATTAAAAGACTTTCGTATTATTCCAGCCCTCTTCGTCTGCACCGACCCCTTGATTAGAAGAATTCCTCTTCTCTGGGATTTGCTGGATCGGGCCGTCCAGGCGGACGGTCGGGACCAGATCGTCACCGGTTCTGACGGGGAGAAGTATCGCTTACGGACGAGGAAGGAAAAGAGATATTTCGTTCGGGAAATGAACCAACGCTGGTTAAGCCTTGGAGGAGAGGACCAATTAAAGGCGTTTAGTCGACTTTTTACACCTATAGCCGGACCGACCATCCGACAAACGGCAGATTTGTACTTAAACCAGGAGGAAATCAGAGGCTGTCTTAAAGCTGGCTTCGAAATTGGTGCCCATACCGCCTCCCATCCTTATCTTTCCCTTCTTCCAGAAAGAGAATGGGATCATGAAATTCGAGAGCCTAAAGCGGAATTGGAAGCCCTCCTCGGCGTAGAGGTTCCTTTTTTCTCTTATCCTGCCGGAAAGGTGTCCCGGGAAGTGCGGGACTATGTTGCCCGATCCGGATATCAAGGGGCCTTGACCACAGGAAAACAGGCGGTTCATCCCGGACCTCAGGATCTTTTTTGTTTGCCTCGCATTTCACCGGAAGGCGTAGCGACTATGGGAAAGTTTTATGCCCTAGTTTCCGGAATAAAAAGGGAATGGTTCCATTGATTAAAGTGGTTCATGTGATTAATACCCTCCGGATCGGAGGGGCTGAAAATTGCGTCCGCCTCTTGATTGGCAATTTGGATCGGAATAGATTTTTGCCCATGGTTCTTTGTACCCAGGCCGGTGGGCCGTTTGAACAGGATCTGACAGGGGCCGGCATTCCTGTTAAGATCTTGAACAGACCCAGGCGCTCCATATTGCTCTTTCCTGTTTTTTGCTGGGATGTCTTTATCACCCTTTATGAGGTCTTTGTTTTTTTAAAAAAAGAAAAGCCGGATATTGTCCATACTCATCTGCCGGCAAGTGCCTATTTCGGCGTGGTGGCCGGGAAACTGGCCGGTATC
The DNA here is from genome assembly GCA_049520575.1 of Thermodesulfobacteriota bacterium. Taxonomy (GTDB): domain Bacteria; phylum Desulfobacterota; class RBG-13-43-22; order RBG-13-43-22; family RBG-13-43-22; genus RBG-13-43-22. The sequence continues at coordinate 1,469 of JBEKPQ010000203.1, forward strand.
TCCAACCTGGTATATACCTTTCATAGCAGTACCTTTTTCCCGATAAGATCAGGAAAAAGCCTTCGAACTTGGTTACGGGTAAAACTTACCGGCTTTCTCTGTCGCAGGGTTTCGGTCATCGTGGCCGTGTCCAGGGCCATTTATGAAAAATTCTTGGTCGTGTTTCCTGATTTGGTCACCTTCATTCGGATTATTCCTAATGGTATAGAGACGGCCCGATATCAATTGGAGAGTCCAGGGGAAAAAATAAAGCAGGAGCTGGGAATGGAGCCGGAAGATCCGTTGATTACAACTATCGGTACGCTAAGTCCGGTAAAAAATCAGGCCATGCTTATAAAAGCAGTCGCCCAGGTAGTATCGGTTTATCCTAAGCTGCGTCTCATTATCGTAGGTGAAGGGCCGCTGAAGAAGGAACTCGTTGCTTTGCAGGAGGAGATGGGGCTCAAACAGCAATTGCGTTTTTTGGGGCTCCGGAAAGACATCCCGGAAATCCTGGCCGGGACCGATATTTTTGTCAGTACCTCCCTTTATGAGGGATTACCTCTTTCCATCCTGGAGGCTATGGCTGCCGGTAAGCCGGTGGTGGCCACAGCGGTTCCAGGAACCTTGGAAGTGCTGGAGGATGGATCAGGTCTTTTAATTCCTTTGGATAGTCAGGCGGACTTGGCCCAGACCTTAAAAAGGTTGATCGAAGAACCTGAACAGAGGAAGGTTTTAGGGAAAAAAGCCCAAGAGAGGGTGAGCCACCATTACTCTTTGGAGGGTTACGTCCTCAGCTGGCAGAGCCTTTATGAGGAGCTTATGAGGGGAATGTTCATATGCCCTATAAAGTAATGTTCCTATTAACTTCCCTGGGGATCGGCGGGGCGGAAAGACAACTGGTGCAATTATTGAGGCGTTTTTCCAGGGCCGATTTTGAACCAGTAGTGGTATGCTTGAAAGAACCCGGAGTTTTGGCTGCGGAATTAGTGGATCTCCATATCCCGGTGTACAATCGATTGTTGTCTCATAAATATGACCTTCGGGTTCTCCCTCGGTTGATTTCCCTGATCAGAAAAGAGCAGGTTCATATTTTATGGACTCGAAGTCTTGGGGATAAGATGTTCTGGGGAAGATTAGCGGGGAAATTGGCCCGAGTCCCTGTGATTCTGTCCTCCATCCATTCCATGGGTAAAGAAGAAGGCCAAAGGAGTATTTTGGGACCTTTGAATAGGGCCTTGACTCCCATCACCGACCGGTTCATTGCCGTCTCGGAACTCCAGAAGCGTTTTCTGATTGAAGAAGAGGGCCTTCCTTCTGAAAAGATAGTGGTCATTTATAATCGGATTGATTTAGATAGGTTTAGACCGACGAGAAGGCCCAAGGAGGTCAAACATTCATTAGATATTCCGGATGGGGTTCCGGTGATTGGACAAGTGGCCAAATTACGTCCGGAGAAAGGACATAGGGTCCTTCTTTCGGCTGTCCGTCAGATCCAAAGACAAGGGGCCGAAGCGGTGATTTTGCTCATC
>JBEKPQ010000204.1:0-2967 GCA_049520575.1 Thermodesulfobacteriota bacterium
AAATGGTAATCGTTATCAAGTCGGCCGGAGAAGACCCGGTAAAAGTGTTTGAAGATCTTTTTTCCTGGATAGGTTATGTGCATCTTGAGGATATTGCCCCCAGCCGGGTTCACCAACATCTTATTGCCGGAGAAGGGGCTATTTCCTATTTGAAGCTCATTAAAACCATGTCTGCCCTCGGATATCAAGGCCATATCAGCCTGGAACTTTACCCGTGGATACACCCGAAGAAGCAGGACGGGCCAGTCTTCAATACCAGAAACCCATTTTCAAGGAATCCGGGCTTCTTATAGAAATGCCAACCTAAAAAGGAATCAAGGATGACCCTTGCTGATTTTCCAGAAAATGAGCTAAGCAGGAAAAAAGATGCAGCCGAAAAAATATCCGAAGGGAATCGAGAAACGACCCATTTCGGTTTTCGTAAAATCCTAGCTAAGGAAAAAGTCCAGTGGGTGCGCAACCATTTCGATACGGTAGCCCCAAAATACGATCTGATGAATACCCTCTTGAGCTTCGGTATTCATTACTTATGGAAACGAACGTCTGTGAATCTTTTAAAATTGCAGCCGGGAGACAGCCTCATTGACGTTTGCGGCGGCACCGGTGATCTTTCTGTCCTGGCCTTAAAGCGGATGAAAAAATCTGGAAGAGTTGTTTTGGTCGATATCAATCGGAAGATGATGGAAACCGGTCGCCGGAAAACGACCCATGCCTCGTTCAGAGAGAACATTTTTTATGTACAGGGAAATGCTGAACAGCTTCCCTTTAGATCCGGGCAATTCGATGGGGCCATGGTCGGCTTTGGAATCCGAAACCTGACCCATATAGAGGAAGGTTTCAAGGAGATGCACCGGGTCCTCAAACCAGGGGGACGATTTATTTGTCTTGAATTTTCAAGCCCCTCCTCCCCCCAATTCCGCCGGCTATATGATTTTTACTCCTTCCATATTATGCCCTTGATGGGGCACCTTTTAGTAGGGTCTCGGCAGGCCTACACCTACCTGCCCGAATCGATCCGTCTCTTCCCCTCGCCGAAAGAATTGACCCGTTCCCTGGGAAAAATCGGTTTTCGTCAGGTAAAATATCGCCCCCTCACCAACGGGATAGCCGTGGTGCATTGGGGATGTAAAATGACCTGATTGTGCGGGTCTTAGGGAATTTCCTTTTCGACCGGAAAAGTCAGTTGGGCCCCGAACCAGCCCATAACCGAGACTAAGGGGAGCAAAGAAAAAACAAGAATCAAATAAATCCATCTGGTCGGGCCTGGAGAAAACAAAATAGCCGGATCCATGATACGCCAGCCCATGGCAACCATAGCCGTAGCCAGAAGGATCAGGGAAACTTTTTTCTTGATCCTCACTGGCCTGAGGGATCTGGCCCGATAATTCAGCCACCAGGTGTAATAACCGGTACTGATGGCTATCGGGGTAAAAAGGAGGCCCGCCCCCAAGCAATGCCAGGCCGTCGTTTCAAAACTCCGGATTCCGGTCAGAAAAAAAAGACCCGTGAATAATGGGGCTGCAAACAAAAAGACGATAGGAAAGTGGATCGTCATGGGATGGGGATGTCGCCGGAGCATTGGAAATTGTTTTAATAGAGAGTCCAAAAATTTCGGCATGGGCTTTTCAGCGGTGGCCTCTTTCTTCATTATCGCCACCTGCGGGTAGCGGTCCAGAACCTCCAGGCCATGAGGTGCGGCCTGGATATCGGTGGTAAGATCATTACCGGCATGATGCCGGTGCATATGAAGGCCGGTTTTCCACAAATCGCTGGCACTCACATCAATAACCCGACCGCGATGAACGATATAGACCGGATTACCGTTTTTCCCGTTGAATTTCGGCAGTTCCTTGGGATCGATCTCTTCCATGAAATTTCTCCTTGTAATATTTTTAGATCATAAGGGACAGGGTGATGACTATGAGAACAGCCAGTGGATAATAGCTGGCCCGATTAAATAAAATGGCAGCTTGAGAGCGGGCACTGGTCTTGATAAGCCGGTATCCGGGCAGAAGAAGCAAATAAACCCCCAGGCCCAGGGAAACTGCGATGGGAATGAATCCCTTCCCCAGGGGGGAAAACCCCATAAGAACTCCATTCAAGACTACGACCAAAAGGAGAGAGGGAAAAATAATAAAATTAGCCCAGGATGTTCCCAGCACTACGGGAATTGTTTTGGCTTTAACCAACCGATCTTCCTCCATGTCCATCCAGTCGTTGGGGAGGTGTTGACCTCCGATTTCCCAAAAAAATACCCAAAGGAAAAGGAGAATCAGGAACACCGGGGAAGGATGGGGATCAACGGCGAAAACTGCGGCCAGACCCCCGACCGTTTTGACTGTTCCGCTGATAAGGGATCGAAACGGACTGGTATCCCAGAGCAGGCAGTAACCTATCTCCAGGAGGCAGCCAATCAGAAAAAAGAGAAGGCAAAAAGGATTCAGCAGATAAGTCCCTATTAAGGCTGGAATGGACCAGGCGATGGCCCAGAAAAGCCCTTCTTTATAAGTGAGGAATCCCTGAGCCAGGGGATGACGGACCACAACGGCGTCTAAATCTCCCGATCCGTCGCCTAATATTCCCTTTTCCAGTTTTTGTTTGTCTGGATGATAATCCGTCAAATCGTTCACGGCATAAACCGCCGTGTATCCGGCAAAAGCCGTTAACAGTCCTATAAAGACGACTCGGAAGGAAGGAAAGGATCCGAGCCAGAGCAAGGCCGCTATGGCCGGTGTGGCTAAGTCAAGAATGCCGTGGGGAGTTCTGGACAGAGCAATAAAATATTTCAATTTTGGCATGGCTATTATTTTAACAGAAGGACCCCAGCCGGTCTATGAATTTTTACTGGGCGAATTGAATCATATTAAATGTTACCAAGGGGGTTAAACTAAAAGGATCGTTGACTCATAATTAATGTTACCGGAAGGAAGTGTCCGGTAGGAGGAAAAATTATGAGTCCACGATCGA
>JBEKPQ010000205.1:0-2751 GCA_049520575.1 Thermodesulfobacteriota bacterium
CTCCGTCAAGCATGCCATCTTGTGTTTCCAATCATCCATTTTTTTATCCTCCTTGTATTTTATTTGATAAGAATTTCCTTTTTAATGGGAAGAGTATAAAACAAGGAAAAGACAGGATCAAGGGAATAAACAGGAAGGAAAGCAAGGAGAAGGATGCTGGAAACCTGATGAGTCTATCTGAAGTTCGAGGGTTTTGTTTTTGGGTGGGGGTCTCTGGTTAGTTTTCAAAAGCCCAGATACCCTAAAATTATTCCTCCGAGATAAAGTGGGATAATAGAGGATCAGGGATTTGATGAAACGAGTCTGCGGTTTCAATATTGAAGCCTTTGACTTTTCCTTTCCGGTAATCAAGTCAGCCCATTTCTGACGGGCGATTCCAAAGGATAAAGGAGTTAGAAACGATAAATGATTATCCCGTACGAAAAATTAAGTCGGGAAGCCTTACAAGGGTTGATTGAGGAATTTGTCACCCGAGAGGGGACTGATTCCGGATATACCAAAAAATCGCTTGAAGAAAACGTAGAGATGGTCAAGAGGCAATTGGAAAAAGGAGATGCCTTTATTGTTTATGATGAGGCTACTCAAACTGCGAACATCGTATCAAAAAACTTTTTGAACAAAATAAAGTCATCATGAAAACTCCGACAAGGGTAATTGTTAAGGGATGGGAGAAAAAGGTAAACTTTTCTATTTTATTCCTCCAAAAATAGGCTTTCTACCAAATTCAACTCTTTCACCTACTACTCTTCAAAAAAGCTGGCCCAAAAAATTAACGATTACGGATGGAAATATGGGAGAAATGGTTGGACTTACCCGGCCTCGATCTCCCTGGGAAAGTTATAACCAAACAAAAACTGCTGGTTTGTTTAGTGGTTATTTCCTTGGCTTGATCGGCTGGTTTATTTTTCTCTGCTTTCCCTAATTAATAATAACGAAGGACGCAACGAAAATGACCATTCCGGTTAATATAGCGCCCCCAAAAGATTTTATTTTAAAATCCATTTTTATTTCCTGAAGATTTGTCTATCCACCAACAGCGCCGGCCCTTCTAAAAAGGGTCCGTACATAGGCCACCAGGGCGTTTAGATCCTTGTCCTTAAACAGGCCGCCCCAAGATGGCATCTGGGGGGAAAGGCCGAAGGCCCCACCCCCTCTTTTAATGGTCGCCATGATTTGGGCATCAGACAGTTTGCCCATCAGCTTCGGGTCGGCCAATTTCGCCGGAGGGGTGGTCAGGGTGTAGGAGTTGAAACCATCCCCGTTTCCGCTGGCCCCGTGACAAAGGCTACAATAATAGTCATACAAGGCCCGTCCTTTTTTTTCGACAAAGGTGAGTTGGCTGTGGTTTTGGGGAAGCAAGAATTTTGGTTTTTCCCCTTGGGTTTGGCGAATTTGGGTTGGGGTCTTTTGACTTTCTCCCGGCAAATTCAGAATAAAGAGGATCGAGCCGCAGACCAAAATTACGAGGAATAAATTTTTTATCATATCCATTCCTTCAGGTTCTCTTCCCGGACCATAATCCATCTCACCGTTACTTGGGAGAGGCCAGATAGGCTGCCAGGGCCTCGATCTCTTTATCGGTCAGCTTATAGACCGGTTCAACCGACCGTTTGACAAAGGCCTTGGGATCCCGCATATAGTAAAGGATCCATTCGAGCCTCAGCCGGTCCCAGACCTTGGTCAGGTCCGGTCCGATTAGCCCGCCCTGATGATTGATTTGATGACAGGCCCGGCAGGCGTATTTTTTACCGAATAGGTCTTTACCGGTTAGGATCATCGCGGGATTATGGAAGGCGGTCTCAGTGACCCTGCCGGTCAAGTTCTCAACCCGGTCATCCACCAGGGTTGTCCAAAAATAGGCATAAAGAGTTTCGATTTCCGAATTCAGGATTTTAAAAGGCGGCATACGTTCCACCAGGATGGGTCGGATAGTATCTGGGGCCTTCATAAATTTCTGCAGCCAGGTCTTCTTGACCCGACTCCCTTCCTGGGAGAGGTCGGTGGCCATTTCCCCGCCTTTTCCAGAGATTTTATGACAGGTAAAACAGCGGTACTTGTCCATGACCTGGCCGAATTTTCCTTGGGGGGCATAGGTCGAGGGCTTGTCTCCCAAAGAGAGGGTGTAGGCAGCCGGGACCTCCTGGCCTTTCAGACCCAACAGATAAGTGGTTACAGCCTCGGCTTCCCGGTCGCTGAAGACGTAATCGGGCATCTTCAAATCCGTTTTGAAGAGCCTGGGGTTTTTCATTTTGTTGTACAGCCAGTTGGGGACGGTGCGATCATGAGGAGCGACTTGGACACGGCCAAAATCCAGATGGCTAATATGGATTGTTCCGATCGCGGTCAGCTCCAGGCCGATTTCACCGCGATCCTTAACGCCTTCTATCTTAATATGGCAACCAGTACAACCCTGTTTTTCAATTAATTCTTTTCCCCGGAGCTTATTGGCGTTCTGAACCGTCCGGGTCTGGGTGGCGGCCAGGCTTTCATCCAGTTCCAGATCAATATATTCTCCTTTCATAAAATCGGCGATCTTGAGGATTTCTTGATCGGAAAAACCATAGATAGGCATCTCTGAAGTGGCCCAGAGCTCATGAGGGTTTTTGATGATTCGGATCAGTCTCTCCTGAACCATTTTGGAGGAGATCTTGCTAAGTTCAGGTGCCAGGGTCCCCCCTTTACCCTCAACGGAGTGGCAGCTGACACAGCGGGAATCCTTGAATATTTTTTTGCCTTCTTCGGTTGACTTGC
>JBEKPQ010000206.1:0-2662 GCA_049520575.1 Thermodesulfobacteriota bacterium
TGACCAACTGCACTGCATCTCGTTTGAACTCACGGCTAAAATAACGATGTCTTTCCCCCATAGGCACCTCCTTCCTAATAATACAAATTCTTAGAGGTGTCCATTATTTCGAGGAAAGGTCATCCTGTACTCTTCATCTGTGATATAATGGAAAACCTAAAGGTTACAAACTATAATCAATAAAAGAGACTTGAAATTTAGGGGATAAAAATTCCCTTTATTTGGCATTGACTCTTAATCTTTTCATTTTTATACTGACTTCATACAAGATGAACCATCAAGAAGGAGGAAAGGACGATGAAAAAGTTTTTTATTGCCGGGTTGATCTTATCCGCAGTGTTTTTGAATGCCAGCGTTCCGCTTCAGGCCGCATCCTATGAAGAGACAGTGGCCCAATGGACTTCCTACAAGGACGTCGCCAAGTGGTTGGATAAATATTTTACGTTTGATAAAACAAGACCGATGAGTTTTGTTCCTCGATCTCCCGAGGAAACCTTCAAATTGAGATCAGGCAGGTGTTATGATGGGGCAGCTTTTGCCAAAGACGCTTTGAATCGGATCAATCCAGCTTATAATGCTAAATTTATTTTTATGGAATTTTCGGGGCTTCCAAATCACTGGCAAACCGCTTTTACCTTGGATGGTAAACTGTTTATTATGGACTATTCGGCTGGGGGACAGCTTAGTCCTATTATGGGCACCCACGGACCTTTTGACTCCTTAAGGCAGTATCAAGATTTTCTGTCTTCCAAGGGCTTCAAAGCTAATATCCTTGAATATCGTAAAAACGATTAAAAGGGACTCCATTTAAACAGTCCACAGGAGTTCTTTTTCTGAGAAGTAGAAATGAAGCAGAGGTTGGCAATTTCAGGGAGTCATAGAAACGATAGATAAGACAAAAGGGGTAGTCTAACCAGTTCTCCCATATTTCCATCCGTAATCGTTATTTGTCGGGGTTATCTTTTTTGAAGAGTAGTGCTCGTTGAATTCAGTGCAGTGGGGCAAATTTCAGGGAAACTTGAGAACTACTTCCTGTAATCGTCAAAATTCCATTTTTGAAAAAAGACAAGCTTTCAAATAGTAATCAATGAAAAGGTGATTGCCCTTAATTGACTTTTTAGTAGATAAGAAGTAAAATATTTAAAATAATTTTAACAAGTTTTCTTATTGGCAACCTTTACCCGAAAAGATAGTCCATGAAGCAACTTACAAGATCCCCTTTTTCGAAAAGAAGATGGGGTTTTTGTTTTGGGGACAGATGAGAAATGTTATGAAAAATGTCAAGACCTGACACGAAGGATTCGATACTTTGAATTGAGAAGCATTCCAAGAGAACAAACCACTCAGCAATTTGGTTGAAGGATAATCAAGGAGAAACTTTAATACGACCTTTGAAAATGAGACCCCTGTTCTATAAGGGGGTGGAAGAATTGATTAATATATTATCACGTATTGGGCAATCGATGTTTAAAACGAAATTTTATTATTAAGGAGGGCATATGAAAAGATTTTCAAAGTGGATTGGGGCTGTCATTGTATTGTGTTGTGCCTTGGGTTTTTCTCTTCCGGCGCGGGCCGAAAACATGAGCTCGAACTATATAGTCCTGAAGGGCGGCATTTTTTCACCGCAGAATGACAAACTGAATCAGTTTGGCACCGGCTTCAACGGCGAGATCGCTTTCGGGCACTATTTCAACAGGTATTTTGCCCTGGAGGCCGGGACAGGATATTTTCAAACCTCCAGGACCACGGACACCTACGCCGAGGCCAATCTGAATTTCAACGTGATCCCGCTCACCATTGCCTTCAAGGGAATAATTCCTCTGGATAAATTTGAGCTGTACGGAATAGGTGGCGGAGGGGCTTACTTTTTGTGGACCAACACAAACGCATCCGGGGACGACCATTACTACAGATCTAACTACAGTGACAGCAAGACCCTGGTCGGCGGCTTTCTTGGTTTAGGCGCCAGCGTCAAGGTTTCGTCCAAGGTCTTTCTCGGGCTGGAGGGTAAATACCTCTGGACCTCGACCGTTACTATCAATAACTATAATAACACTTATAGCTATAACACCGATGTCAATATGAACGGAATCATAGTGACCCTTAATGTGGGATTCCTATTTTAAACGATCCTTGTTAGACTTTGTGCAGAGAGGAGTTGAAATAGGGTCGGGCCACGCGAATTATCCGTTCTGATATAAGATACTGCTAACTCTACTCTTCAAAATTGGACTATAATGCGTTTTTCGAGGGGAAAACAGGACGTTTTTCTTCTCCACATAGAAGAATGTTTCGTTATAATAATTAAAATTTGACCCGGCGATTTCAAATCGTCGGCATTGATTTGAGAACTTCTTCCTTGTACTCTTCAACCTTTCATTTTTGAAAAAACGGATGAGTTCAAACGGAAATTCTTGACGACCTCTTTCTTTTACTGGTCCTATTCCAAAGAAAAATCCCTCTGTTTACTCTTCCCCAAAACGTGTATAATGTAGTTTTTGGAGAAGAAACAGGTGCCTGGGCATTCTTTATCGGGTTTTTTTTAACAGATAATAGAGGTCGAGGATTCCAATCCCGCTTTTGGTGGGATTAGACATTTATATTATGATCAGTTAGGAGATTGAGTATGAGTAAACTTTTTTCACCGAAGGCTGTTGTT
>JBEKPQ010000207.1:0-2639 GCA_049520575.1 Thermodesulfobacteriota bacterium
CCCTTGAGGCCCGTTTCAATACCCAGAATTATAGGGTCAAAGAGGCGGAATTGGCACGGGATAGGGCCCATTTGGATCTGTCAAGAACGGTGGTCTCGGCACCTATCGCGGGGATCATCGCCATGAAAAATATTGATGTGGGAAAATACGTGCAGCCCGGACAGACCCTGTTTTCCATTGTTAAAGAAGATAGCTGGATCGTGGCCAATTTCAAGGAAACCCAAATCAAAAAAATGACTGTGGGACAGCCTGTGGTGATAAAAGTTGATGCCTATCCCGGCAAGGTTTTTAAAGGGCACATTGACAGTCTGCAACCCGGCACAGGCGCTGTTTTCAGCCTGCTCCCTCCGGAGAACGCTACCGGTAATTTCGTCAAAGTGGTGCAGCGCATCCCGGTCAAGATCGTTATTGATTCTCCCTTTGACCCGGATCACCCTTTATGGCCGGGCATGTCCGTTGTTCCTGATGTGAACGTGAGCCGCCAAACCGGCTCCAAACTGTCTAATCCATAGAGGTCTTGTGGACGAAAAACAAGAAAATCCGATTCATAAATGGCTGATCGCCATAACGGTGATGACCGGAACCATCATGTCTGCTATGGATGGCAGCATTGTCAATGTCGCCCTGCCCCACATGCGAGCGTCCATCGGCGCCTCCGTCGAGGAGATTACCTGGGTCGCAACAGGCTACATTCTCTCCAGCGTCATCATAATGCCCATTGTGGCCCTGCTGAGTTCCCGGTTGGGACGCAAACGGCTTCTTAATATTTCTGTGCTGATATTTACCGGTGCTTCCATGCTCTGTGGACTGGCCTGGGATTTGAATTCATTGGTTACCTTCCGTATTATTCAGGGTATAGGTGGTGGCGCTCTCATACCGGTGGCCATGGCCATACTTAGAGAAACCTTCCCTGCCGAAGAGCAGGCCAAGGCCATGAGTATCTATGGGATTGGCATTATGCTGGGTCCTGCCTTGGCCCCCACTCTCGGAGGATGGATTACCGATAACTATTCCTGGCCGTGGATCTTTTATATCAACGTACCTATCGGCATCATCAACATCTTCCTGGTCATAAGGTTCATTAAGGATCCGCCCTTTCTTGTTCGGGAAAAAGGGAAAATGGATTTTGCCGGCCTGCTGTTCATGGCCTTCGGCCTTGGAGCATTCCAGATTATGTTGGAAAAAGGCAATATAGAAAATTGGTTTTCATCAAATTTCATTAAATATTTGGCCATCATCTCCTGCCTGGGTTTTCTGCTGTTTATCTGGCGGGAATTGACCACCGATAGACCGGCAGTTAATCTGCGGATCTTGAAGGATATCAATTTCTCTTCAGGAACCTTTCTCGGCGGTCTCCTCGGGATGGGTCTCATGGGCGGTCTTTTCACCTTACCGCTCTTCCTGCAACAGCTCCTTAATTACCCTGCCTTCAACTCGGGACTGGCGCTTCTGCCGAGGAGCATTGCCATGCTCATGGCTATGCCGATTGGGGGCAGGCTCTATAACCGGACAGGACCAAAGTGGTTGATCGGGATGGGGCTCCTTATGACTTGTGTTTCATTTTATCAGTTTTCGCGCCTCTCCCTCGCCGTCGGCTATTGGGATATATTTGCCCCCCAGGCCCTACAAGGGATTGGATTCGGGCTCATCTTTGTTTCTTTAAGTACAGCGGCCTTGTCTACTATTGAAAAACCGCTCTTGATTGCTGCTACCGGACTTTACTCGGTCGTCCGGCAGGTATTCGGAAGCATCGGCATCGCTGCGGCTGCTACACTGTTGACCCGGGGAGAAAACTGGAACAGGGCCTTGCTGGTAAAAAACATAACCGTTAATAGAAACGTTACGAATGAATTATTGCGCAATCTTTCATCCTATTTTTATTCACTTGGTATAGACCAGACTGGTGCAGAGCAAAGGGCTGGTAAGGTGGTGGAAGGGATCGTTATGAGACAATCGAGTATGCTGGCCTTTAACCATATTTACTTCCTGGTCGCTGTGCTTTTCTTAATCTCAATTCCTTTGGTATTTCTCATTAAAGACGACCGATTGGCCAATTTTAAGGAAGAGGCATGATGGAAAAATCACCTATAACCATAACCATATCGAGGCAGATGGGAAGCGGCGGCTCTTATATCGGTTATTCGGCGGCCAAAGAGCTCGGTTTCAAATACATTGACCGCGAAATCCTGCGCCAGGCGGCAGAGCGTTTGGGGACGGACACCGGAGCCCTTGAAAACCTGGATGAAAGATCGCCCGCCCTTATTGATAAGCTTTTGCGGGGTTTCTCTTCCGGCCTGCCGGAAATATCCCTTCCCCTGCCTCAGCAGCGGCCGGTGGACCACAAGGAATTGTTTGCCGTCGAGTGTAAAATCATGAACGAGATTGCCGAACGGTACAGTGCTGTAATCGTGGGGCGAGGGGGATTTAATGCCCTGAAAAATCGCCCTGACGTGATTCGGGTATTTGTTCATGCCCCACTGGAATTTCGAATTGAACGGATTATGAAAGCTCAAAACATAAAAGACAAAAAGGAAGTACAGACCAGAGTTAAAGAATCAGACCACATCAGGGCCAAGTTCATACGAGACATGGCCGGGGTCGATTGGACGGATGCCCGAAACTATCACCTTTGTATTGAC
>JBEKPQ010000208.1:0-2595 GCA_049520575.1 Thermodesulfobacteriota bacterium
TGAGGAGGTTACCATGGTCAAGATAAAAGGAATGAGAGCTGGAAATGGACTAAAGGTCATTGGTGTCATTTTTATCCTAATTTTTGCCTGCCTGTCATTCGCCGGCAATGGAGATGACCTCTTGCTCACCCAGGCAAAAGAAATTTTTGGCCTGCTGCCTCAAGTGATAAGATCGGAAAAAAATCCTGTCACACCTGAAAAGGTTAAACTGGGGAAAATATTATTTTATGAAACACGCATTTCCGTAGATGGAACGGTAAGCTGCGCAAGATGCCATCCAATCGGCTTGTACGCTGCCGATGGGCTAAAGAAGTCTATTGGGAATAATTGTAAAGTCAATCCAAGAAATGCCCCTACCGTTTTGAATGCCGCAGGCCAAATTTCTGCACACTGGATAGGAAACCGAGTAGATGTGGAGGATCAGGCAAAACAAGCGGTGACCGGCCCTCCCTCTTTTGGGATGCCGTCTTATGAAGCGGTGGAAAAGAGATTGAAGGAGATCAAGGGGTATGGCTCCCTGTTTAAGGAAGCGTTCCCAGAGGACAAAGATCCGGTCACGGTGGATAATTTTGCTAAGGCAGTGGGAGCCTTTGAAAGAACACTTGTCACTCCTTCGCGTTTCGACGCCTTTGTAAAGGGAGAACTGACCGCTCTCTCGGACAATCAAAAAAGAGGGCTTAAAACCTTCATCGAAATAGGTTGCATGACCTGCCATTCAAGCGTATATGTAGGAGGACAAATGTACCAAAAGTTTGGTATATTTGAACTCTACGGGCAGTATACCAGGAGCAAAGAAATTGATGAAGGAAGATATGTGTTTACCAAGAATGAAAACGACAAGTATGTATTCAAAGTCCCCATACTTAGAAACGTTGAAATGACATCCCCTTATTTTCATGACGGATCTGTCGATCACTTATACGACGCTGTCCGGATCATGGGTAAAATACAGTTGGCAAAGACTCTCTCGGACCAACAGATTGGGGATATCATTATTTTCTTAAAATCTCTGACCGGGCAACTACCTGACGAAATCCTCAAGGTGCCCCTCTTACCGCCAAGCGGATAGATACCCGGGCCATATATTTTCTTTATGAAATTTTTTCTGCAGTTCTGGGGTCGGGTCTATCATCTTGGACTTTAAGGCAGGTTTTTCCAGGAGCAGAAGAGCCTTGGGACAATCTTTCAGACTTTCTGGAATTTCATTTTACAAATCTAAGCAGAAGTCTAAACGATTTGGTTAAGGATAGAGAGGGTGAAACATTATAGACCTGACCCTACTCGCCCTCCATCACGCTCTTATATCAGCAAGAGGGCTTGACGCATTGCGAAGCTCTTATTCGAGAAGCACAGATAAAAGCAATGCCTCGATCTAAAAAAAAGGAAATCATCTCTCTGTAAGGTAATAGCAACGCTTAGGGTAAATAAAAATCGATATTTAAAGTACTGAACCTCGTATTTCATATTTGGGAGGCAAGAGCATGAACCGCGATTTTGTTTTATACGAAAAGAAAGAAGGAATTGCCAAGATTACGGTTAATCGCCCTGAAGTTCTGAATGCGATTACTCGGCAGGTCTATGCAGAAATTGACGATGCCTTTACTGAGGCGGAAAAGGACAATGAAGTTAGAGTCATTGTTGTTGCCGGGGCCGGTCGGCATTTTGGTGCAGGGCATGATTTGGGAAGCAAGCAAGCCCGGCTTGAGGAGGAAAAAAATCCACGGGACAAGACCCCTCTCGGGTTCCTGAAGGCTATGGAGACAGGAGTCTATTCCTATCCACGTGATCATTGGCGGAACATTCCGAAACCGACAATCGCTATGGTTCAGGGCTGGTGCATCATGGCCAGTTGGATGTTAGCGGCCGCCTGCGACCTCATTATTGCTGCCGATGATGCCCGGTTCCAGGAAAAAACAACCAGAAGTTGGGGAGGAGCATCCATTGAATATCCGGCTTATTATATTGAATTGGGACCCAGGAAAGCCAAGGAGCTTGTTTGGTTGGCAGACTATATCGATGCTCAAGAAGCGCTGCGTCTGGGTATTGTCAATAGAGTCGTACCCAAGGAGCGCCTTGAAGTTGAAACCATGAAGATAGCCGAAAAAATAGCCCTCTTGGATCCTTGGGGTCTGATGGCCTCTAAGATGTCGATTAATCAAGCAGCCGACATTATGGGACAGTCGGCGGCCATAAAGGCTTCATGCAATTTCTGGGTTTTAAGCCGGACGAGGCGCGACCCTGAGGTCTGGGCTGCCCAGTATAATGTCGACTGGGTAAAAGCCAGAGATGATCAATTCAAAGATTAGCCTGCTATATTTTCTGAAAATGCCGGTCAAAACCGAAATCTATAATGAAAAGACTATATAAACAACCCAAAATAGGAGGATAAAAATGGCTGCTGTCGAATATGTTAAGGAAGGTAGAATTGCTAACATCACCATCAACCGTCCTGAAGCGATGAATTCTTTGAGCGTCGAGGTGCGGGACGGGCTTCAAGAAGCCTATAAGGATTTCCAGGATAACAACGATCTCTGGGTAGCCATCATCACGGGCGCCGGCGACAGGGCCTTCAGTGCGGGCGCCGACATCAAGGGC
>JBEKPQ010000209.1:0-2575 GCA_049520575.1 Thermodesulfobacteriota bacterium
TGGAGATGCATGGGGTTCGTGTGGACAAAGAGGCCCTGGCCCAATTTTCCAAAGAGGTGGAGGTTAAACTCTTTCAGCTTGAAGAACAGATTTATCAAATGGCCGGAGAGCGCTTCAATATCAACTCTTCTCAGCAACTGGGTGATGTCCTTTTTGAAAAGCTCAAGCTCCCTCAGGGCAAGAAAACCAAGGGCAAGACCCGATTGTCCACTGATGCCGAAGTCCTCAAGGATTTGTCTGTTCACCATCCTCTGGCAGCCGAGGTCTGGAACTACCGCTCCTTGAGCAAACTCAAATCCACTTACATCGATGCCCTGCCCAAACTGATCCTCCTCAAAACAGGGCGTCTGCATACCTCTTTTAATCAAACTATTACCGCTACCGGGCGTTTGAGCAGCAGCGAACCCAATCTGCAGAACATCCCCGTTCGGACTGAAGAGGGCCGGAGGATCCGTCAGGCCTTTATCCCGGAGGCGGGTTGGAGGATGCTTTCCGCCGACTATTCGCAGATCGAGCTGCGCATCCTGGCCCATTACAGTGAAGACGAAACTTTGATAGAGGCCTTTCAACAAGGCCAGGATATTCACAACCGCACGGCAGCCGAACTGTTCAGTTGTCCGCCTCAGGAAGTCACTTCCGAAATGCGGCGTCAGGCCAAAGTGATCAATTTCGGCATCCTTTACGGGATGAGTGCCTTCGGTCTTTCCAGGGAACTGGGGATTAACAACCGGGAAGCCCAGATCATGATCGACCAGTATTTTTTAAAGTACGGGAAAGTAAAACAGTACATTGAAGACACCCTGGCCGAGGCCCGCCGGACGCAAATGGTGACCACCCTTTTTAACCGCCGCCGGCATATGGAAGATATCAATAGTTCCAACCGGGCAGTCCGTCAGTTTGCTGAAAGAACAGCTATCAATACCCCGATTCAGGGCACGGCCGCTGATCTGATCAAAATAGCCATGATCCGTATTCATGAAACCCTTCATCAGGAAAAAATGGAATCTCGTATGCTCCTCCAGGTCCATGATGAACTGGTCTTTGAATACCCGGAAAAAGAATCCATTAGTCTTTCGACTCTGGTCCGGGAAATCATGGAAGGGGTCCTCACCCTCAGGGTACCGTTGGTGGTGCAAATTTCTCTGGGAAACAACTGGGCGGACTTAAAGTAAGATAGAGAGGAATCGAGGCTTGCGGCGAGCTCAGCCAAGCGGGTCCAAGGATTTAAAGGTTCAAGGGAAAAGAGATCGAAGGCCAAAATCAAACCGAATCTGGGCTGGATCGCCAACGATCTCTAAGGACAATATGCCGATTGATGATCTTTCAGTTATTATTAAGAGTCTCAAAAGAATATTGTCCAATTTTTCTGCTAAGGACCGGGGGTTTTCTTTTCTGGGTTGTCCAAAAGGTAACTTATCACCCTATTGGCCCCCCCCGGGAGACCGGGTTAGGGTCTGATGTCACTGACGCCAAAACCGTCCCACTCGCTTACGGGCTTTTCTGAAGTGATCATAAAACCTTTTTTATCAGTAGTATCCCTATAAGATATTCTGATGTTACCCACAAGCTGGAAAGTTTCGGGACTGATGACGAACGTCAATCCATTGATTTCATAGACCAGATCGGATTCGCGGATAGCATCCACTCTCATACCCAATGATGGATCGCAACACCCGCTCGATTGGAGATCGATGCGCAAAGGGTTTTGGATTCCTTGTTCGGAGAAAAACAATTTTATGGCCTGATCCGCATCTGGCGCCAAAGTGATGACTGGATTCACTCATCCCTCCTCAAGGATATTAAATGGTTATTAATCCATAGGCGAAAATGCCGCCTCCGCCGTCCTTCGAGACGGCCTCACTGCTTTCGTTACAAAAAATTTTCGGCTCATCTTATCCAGTTGAGGTGATAGAATTGATGGTGTCCCTAGCGACTATGCTCTTTACCATGTCCTGATCCTTTGCCATCGACGACGGTTTTTGATAAGAAATTGTTTTTCGATGAAAAGAGTATAAAACAAGAAAAAAACAGAATCAAGTAGGAAAATAGGGTGAAAGGCAAGGGGAAGAAAGATGAAAATCCGAGTGGTCCATCTGAAGGTCCAGGGGTTTGGGTTTCGGGGGTCTCTTGTTAGGTTGCCAAAGGTTTAAATTCCTGCTGACTCTATTGATTACCGATTGAACTCTTGTCTTTTTTCAAAAAGGAAAGTTGAAGAGTTCAGGAAGAAGCCCTCAGGTTTCCTCGAAACTGGCCCCACCGCACTGAATTTAAATGTTACAAGTCCACGAAAAACATGGTCCCATAAGTTAACAATTACCGTTTGAAATGTGCATAAGAAAGGCAGAGCCATTTCTGAACCCTGCTTTTAAGGGAAGAGATGCCAGGAAACCCGGTGGCAAACAGAGGAAAAAACCTCAACCTGTAGTATCGAGAGAAACAGGGCTAATCGACTAACCAATTGAATCATAATTAAATGTTACCAAGAGGATAGTAGGATAGGGAACGTTGACTCATAATTAATGTTACCGAGAAGCCTTAACCAAGTCATTCTGGAACTGGACCTGATAGATTTTTT
>JBEKPQ010000210.1:0-3994 GCA_049520575.1 Thermodesulfobacteriota bacterium
TCCTTTCCAAATACCTTACCTCCTCCGAAAAGGGTCCAAACGGCTACAATCGTCTTCGACCCTGAAAAATCTGGATCAATATTACGACGATGGCGATGACCAGCAGAATATGAACGACCCCGCCAAATGTGTAACCGCTGATTAATCCCAGAAGCCACAAAATTAAGAGGATCACAAATATGGTCCACAGCATGGATGCCTCCTTTCCGGCAACCAAAGTGCCTATTTGGTATCTGGCCGCTGTTTAAAAGCTTAACATAGCAAAGTAGTACTAACTATTTATTTTTGGGGCTCCGTCTTTTTACCGAGCTTTGAAAGCTCACTGCCTATTTCCTTGATCCCTTTGCCTACCTCGTCAACGCCATAGCCTGTACCTTTTATGAGTTTACCGCCGACCGTACGCACAAAATTTAGGACTTCAGCCGTACCTGTTTCCAGTTTGCGACCAGACCACTTGGCCGTTTGCTCCAGATACTGCGCTGCAGCGGTAAGGGCTTGGCCGGTCTCTTTGGTCTTTTTCTTAGCCCAGAATTCAGAGGCCTTCAGATAATGGTGATTGGCTAAGGCCTGATACGATCTCGCAAAGGTTTCTTTGAGTTTCTCCTCGGAGGTTACTGTCCCTTTTTCAACGTCCTTGGCTAATTTTTCTAATTCTTGAACAGACGCTGTTAAGCCCTCTTTTCCTTCCTTTGAGGCCTCTTTTGCTTTCTTTTTTAGAAATCCGGCACCTTTTCGAATTTCAGATGCAGATGCTTTTAAGTCTTTCTTCAGAAAGAACTCATCGGCTTTTTGAAAGTGAGTTTCCGGCTCGTTTGTTTTAATGGATGGTTCTTGTGTAGTTTGGGCTTTTAGTGTTGAAGAAAAAGCCCAGGTGATAATAAGAAGAAACATAAGACAGGTTAATAAAAATGTTTTGTGCTGCATGGTGATACCTCCTTTTTGGGTTTTGTTCTTTTATTGATCCTAAGGGGTCAATGAGTCTAGCATTACTTCTCTTTCTTAAAAGGTTCTTTGACAATAACCTTTATATCGCCGATAGTTCCGGTCACTGCTTTCCGGATGGCCGAACCCGTTTCGCCGCCAATTTTCTGAGCTGCCTCAACGGGCCCCGTTGCTGCTGCCAAAGCTGCCTCGCTGATACGCCGATCTTATTTGAAGCGGGTCTATAGCTTTTCTCCGGTCTCCTTCAGCCTTTTTCCAACATCCTGTATTGCCCGGCCACCTTGCGTGACCAGCCTTTTCCCCTCCTCAATGGTGGACAGCCCAAATCGTACAGCCAAAATGCCGACGAATAAGCCGGCTATAGCAGCCATTCCCAGGACCATCCAGGTATTGGCCCTTACGTAGTCCTCAGTGGTCTTGGCCGTCGCCCTGGCCTTGGCCGTCATCGCTTCTTCCTTCTCTGCGAGCCAGTCATTGGCGGCTCTTAACGATTTATTCGCCTTAGCCTGTGCCGTTGCAATCCATTCCCCGGGCTGGTCGGAAGCTGCCTTTTTCAGCAGTTCTTCCGCATCGTTCACCACGGTCTTAAGGTCTTCCATTAGTTTTTTCTTGGTGATTTTCTCACCATCACCCTCTGTTCCGGTTCGAAAACTCCTTCCGTTATCAAAAACGCTGAATATTTTTCGGACCAATCACACAGGGCGTTGAGTTCCCCAAAACCCGCGCCGTCCTGATTTTCATATTCCACTCCTTTAGTTTATTCCTCCAAAAATAATTATGAAATAAGGAATTGTTTTATTTGCTCTTGTGCACTCACTAAATCCGTCCACCTCAGGCAGACCTTGGCGGGACGGACAATGGGTCCCGCCAGGCATGTTCATGCACTACCCCTTTTTACCCCCTAATTGATCGGATCGATCCCGAAGTTTAATTTAAATATTTTTCGGAAATGGAATCCATAAATCGAATACGTTATGGCCAGAGGCAAAAGCTGAGGCCGTCTGACCAAAGACCAAAAAAGAAGCTTCCAGTAATAAAACCGGGCTTTATCCTTTATGCCCAATAATACAAAAGTCTTGAAAGGGGCGACGAGATACAAAAAATGCCATCGGAGGTACCCGAAATTTAAGTGTATTTTTTTCTTTTCCGGAGGCCTGTACTCCCTTAGATATCCCTTCACCCGCTCGTAGTACGATCTTGGAGAATAGACTCCGCTGACTATTTTTCTGTATCCATCAACAAGCTTTTCGTAACCCATCTTGGGAATGATATTGGTTGAAAAATCAGTATTGTCCCCGGTTACGTCTTTCAACAACCGGCCTTCTTTTTGAAGGCGCTCATAGAGTCGGCTACCGCGCGGGGCATTCAACATACCCACCATGGCTGTAATAATTTTGCTTTTTTGGATAAATTCGATCTGTCTTTCAAATATTTCAGGAGAATCATTATCAAAGCCGACGATGAAGCCTCCGCGCACATTTAAACCGGCCCCCTGAATTTTTTCCACACTGCTGATGAGATCACGATTTCTGTTTTGAAATTTGCGGCATTCCTTCAGGGCCTGATCGTCCGGCGTTTCAATGCCGACAAAAACATTATCAAAACCGGTCCGGGTCATCATTCTTATCAATTTCTCATCATCGGCCAGATCTATGGACGCTTCCGTAGCAAAGTTAAAGGGGTACTTCCTTTTCTTCATCCAGTCGATCATGGCCGGCAAGACCTCTTCCTTAAGTTTCTTCTTGTTGCCTATGAAATTATCATCCACAAAAAAGACGCCGCCTCTCCAGCCAAGAGAATAGAGCCTCTCTAATTCATCCAGTACCTGGCGTACGCTTTTGGTTCGAGCCCTATGGCCGAAAAGGGTAGTGATATCACAGAACTCACAACTAAAGGGACACCCCCGGGAATATTGTATATTCATGGAGACATATCTTTTCATCTCAACCAGTTTCCAGAGAGGGCTCGGTGTACTTCCCAAATTCGGAAATGATTTGGAGGTGTAAAGATGTTTGGCTTGGCCTTCACCCAAATCTTTTAAAAAGGGGGGCAGCGTAGTCTCGGCTTCACCGAGCACCAGATGGTCCACTTCCGGGAAATCTTCATGGGCGGCGGTAAAAAGCGGTCCACCGGCCACGACTTTAACACCCGATGCCTTGCATCTGGAAATGACTTTCTTCACTGATGTTTTTTGGACCGTCATGGCGCTGATAAACACATAATCCGCCCACTGAAGGTCCTGGTCTCTTAATTCAGCAACATTCATATCGACCAGTCTTTTTTCCCATTCTTCAGGAAGCATGGCGGCCACCGTGAGCAGGCCGAGTGGCGGGTGAACGGCCCTTTTGGATATGAAGGACAGGGCATACTTGAAACTCCAGAAAGTATCCGGGTAGTTAGGGTAGACAAGAAGTACTTTCATTGTTTTTTTCCTTTAAATTAAGGTTACGCTTGCAACAAACGGATTGAAACTCCCTGTAGTCCCTCTAAAACGGGACAGAGAATCTTTAGGGGTTGAGAGGACTAAATTTAGATCAGATAGCTTGTCAAGTCCTTCATGGCCTTCACAATATCAAGAATCGCCTCATGTATTCCATTGGCATAGGAGCTTGTTTCCAATGTTCCTTCCTTCAGGGTCTTTGACTTAACCTCAGACTTGAGTTCCAGCAATCGTTGGGCATGTTTTTCAAACTGGAGGCAATGTTCCTCTTCCAGATCTTCGATGAATTCGGAATTGATTTTTTGGACAAGTTCATCGGCCTCAGCCAGTAATTGTTCTACGATCTTGGATTTAAGGTCGTCGGCACGATGTTTCCTTTCTGATCTGCTTTTTTATAAAACCATCAATGGAATAAGATAAGGTCAAAAAAAATCAAAGCAGGCCTCTGGATAAAGGGCGCCTGCTGCGGCAACTAAACCTGCCGACTACCTCCTTTCCAAATACCTTACCTCCTCCGAAAAGGGTCCAAACGGCTACAATCGTCTTCGACCCTGAAAAATCTGGATCAATATTACGACGATGGCGATGACCAGCAGAATATGAACGACCCCG